>CAZSOM010000201.1:0-3748 GCA_964608295.1 uncultured Candidatus Cloacimonadota bacterium | reverse complement strand
TGGATCTCCACGGAAATCACTACTCATTTTATCGATTTCATCCATCATGATAAGCGGATTTGTGGTTCCTGCTTTCTTCATACTTTGAATGATAACGCCCGGAAGTGCACCAACATAAGTTCTACGATGACCGCGAATTTCGGCTTCATCACGAACACCACCCAAAGATAATCTCACAAATTTTCTATCCATTGCCCGGGCAATCGATTTTCCCAAAGATGTTTTTCCAACTCCCGGAGGACCGACAAAACACAAGATCTGTCCTTTCACTTTTTCTGCCAGTTTGACTACAGCAAGATATTCCAAAATTCGTTCTTTAACTTTTACCAGCCCATAATGGTCATCATCCAAAATATTTTGAGCAATTTGAAGATCGAATTTCTTTAATTTTGGATCATCCCAGGGAAGATCTAATATCCAGGTAAGGTAGGTGTGAGTTACTGAATATTCGGGAGAGTAGGAATTCATGTGAGCAAAACGTTCAAGTTCACCTTCTGCTTTCTTTTTTGCTTGTTCGCTCAAGTTTGCTTTTTCCACTTTCTTCTTGAATTCCAGAAGTTCAGTTTTATCTTCCTTGGTTATACCAAGTTCTTTATGGATTGCTTTAAGCTGCTCATTTAAGTAATATTCACGTTGTAATTTATTCAGTTTACTTTTCACAGTACCATCTATCTTGTACTCTAATTTCAAAATTTGAATCTCTTCAATGACTATTTTATATAGTTGAGAAATCGACTCAAATAGATCATCCAATTCAAATAGATGTTGTTTCCTGCTAATATCAAGTTGAATATTGGAAAGAGCGTAATAGAAGAATTCATCAGCATTTTCAGCATCAGTTAGTGGTATCATAGCTTCTTCTGGAATTGCTTTATTCAAATTAACATAACTTTTAAATGCCTTTCTAAAGGAACGTAATAATGCTTCACTTTCCAGTTCATTCTCTGAGAGTACTTTATCTTTAACAGCATAGTTTGCGGATAAATAATTCTTTTTCCTACGATATTTTTCTATTACTATACGTTTTTCACCTTCAACCAGTAACCTCATATTCCCATCAGGTAGTTTCATTATCTGCAGGATCGTACAAATTGTTCCGAATCGATAAAGATCTTTAGATTTTGGGTTTTCGTCAGTTACAGTTTCATATTTTTGTGTCACACAAATTATCTGTTTATTGCTCACTAAAGCTGTTTCCGCAGCATGAATGGAAAGTTCTCTTCCAACTAATAGTGGTGTTATTGTATTAGGAGCTAAAAGTATATTCCTAAGCGGAATTACAGGTAATGTTCCCAAATTTTTTCTATTTAACGTTATATCTTTTTCAGCCATTGATCCTCCAATATTAATGTAGAAAAAAATTCCATATAATTAAGGTCAATAATTATTTAATTACTACTAAATTAACTATATATAATATATAATCTTAAACAATTGATTCAATAATTTGGGAACAATTTATCTGCGTGAAAACTCGAATGGATCGAAACTGTGACCAAAGGAGAAATAAAAATATCTCTTATCATCCTCATCAAAAGCAGCTCCAATCCTTAATGATCCAAGGAAGCTTTTGTAACCAAGTTTTATTCCGGCAGCTTTGAAAAAATCATCTTCAGGAGTCCAGTAGTCAATATCTCCAAGCTGTAACACGTTGAATTGCAGATCACAAAAAAAGTTCTTAAATGGATTGAGACGCATAGCGATAGTATTTATTTTATATACAGAGGCACTTTTCTCAGAAGGATATAGTCCCATAAAGCTATCAATTCCGCCAATGTAGAACGGATCAAATTCCTCTTCCATATTATCAAAATGGGAACCATATTCAAATTGATATTTTACTGAAAATGTCTTACCAAATGGCAATAACATTCTTAACCTGGAATAAAACTTCCTATTTCCTATATCACTAAGAACTCCTTCTCTTGCTGTAGATAATTTTGCCAGGAACTGCACACCATACATAGGGAAAATGTAATCATTCAAACTCTCATGATAAAGCTTTAAACCTAATCCTGAAGAATGGAACTCTTTGTCTTGAAATTCTCCAATATGTTTATACAGTCTTGAGTTAAAACCGTATCCATATAACTCAGCGATGATAGAATTCTTTACGTAAATTCCAATACCGGTAGTAGCTCCATATTCCACAGAATAAACACTATTCGTTTTCGTATGATCTTCTCCATAAGAATAAATATTCTGTTCTTTAGCATATGGGAAAGCTCTAAAATAGATACCTAAATGTTTACCGAAATTTTTCACGTAATCCACGTTTAATTCATTTTTATCACCAATCTGCGCATTTGCCAATAATTTAGAATTATGTTGAAGATAGTTATTTAGTTCCAAAGTTAAACCGACAACTGCTTCTTGATCAGTATTAGAAGAAACTGCCAGACCAAGTCGTTTCCTATTTCTTTCTTTCACCATAAGTTTGAGTTCATATTCTTCATTGATATACTCAATGACAGGATAGATATATTTAAAATATTGGGAATTTTGCGCTCTGATAATTGCACGAATAATTTCATTTTTGGTATAATATTCAAACTTTTCTATGCCAACATATTCTTTTATTTTGGCATTACTAAGGTGTTCATTACCCTCCACTGAGATTTTTACAAAATTAATTCTCTCAGGCATAGTAATCAAATCTCTTCCTTCACTTTTAGGAAGTTTAGATAATTCTTCAATATGTTCTCGGGCAGCAGATTCACCCAGGTTGATAATTTCTTTTATGTTCTTAAAATTGTAATTGGGAATTTCACAAATATCCGGTTTTATGAGGATATCACAAAGATCAATAGACCGCTTTACATTATCGGTCATACTGAAATTGATAGTTTGATCTAACACCTTTATCAGGTTATCCAAATTTCCTTTATCTCTCAATTCTGAACTCAGTTGTAAACCGATAATTACATCAGCACCCATTCCTTGAACGATCTCAGCAGGTAAGTTAGCTCTGATACCACCATCAATATATAGTTCGTCATCCAGTTTCATCGGTTCCAAAATAGATGGTGCCGACATGGAAGCACGCATCACTTCATGTAAATTACCTTTATCAAAAACTTTCATCTCTCCCGTGAGAATATTTGTAGCTACACACTTGTAAGGAATTGGAAGGTCATTGAAGTCATTTATTTGCGAGGCAGCGTAAGTTAAATCAAACAGCTTATTAATTAATTTTGATCCTGAAAACAAAGCTTCAGGAAGTCCGGGACGGAATTTTTCATCAAGATCAAAATAGTAATTTGCGTAAGGCAGCCATCTCTTTTCTCCAATGTAGAGATCTTCTCTTGAAACTGTTTCATCAAAAATATTTTCAAAATCTGTATTGATGATAATCTCTTCAATTTCGACAGCAGAGTATCCCATGGCGTATAATCCACCTACAACTGCTCCCATACTGGTTCCAGCAATGTAATCAATTTTAATGTTTAGCTCATCAAATACCTTTAGTATGCCTATATGAGCTAAGCCGCGAGAACCACCACCACTAAGAGCTAATCCCACCTTCTCTTCTGCAGAAAGAGAGATTACAAAAACTATGATTATTAAAACCAGTATTAATTTATATTTCATCACCTAACCAAAAAAGACGAGATTTTCATCCCGCCTTTAATTACTTTATTGATCAAAAACTTGATTATTCAGTAACATCCAATTCTGTTGAGTCTTCTTCAATTCCATCTTTATTAATTGTTTCATCAATCTTCTTTTCAATTACTTTATCCTCTTT
>CAZSOM010000200.1:0-3787 GCA_964608295.1 uncultured Candidatus Cloacimonadota bacterium | reverse complement strand
TAAAAATTAGTAGACAATTATTAGATGGAATTAAAAAACAAATAGAAGATTTTAAATTATTAAATTATATAAATAAATAAAAAAAAGGAGAAAAAAATGATCAGTAATTTACAGGAAATTCTATCGACTAATGTAAAAGGGATGAAAAAATCAGCTATTCGTGAATTGCTTAAATTAACTAAAGATCCCGATATTATCTCTTTTGCAGGTGGATTACCAGCTCCCGAGACCTTTCCCAAAGAAGAACTTATCGGTATTGTGGAGGAAGTGATCAGAGAAGAGGGAGACCAGGCTTTACAGTATGGAACAACTGAAGGTGATGACAAGCTGCGTGATCTTATAGCAGACAACTATAATGCAGAAGGTTTCAATATTACACGAGATAATATCCTTATTACTACCGCTTCTCAGCAAGGCTTAGATCTTTTAGCAAAAGTTTTTATCGATCGAGGAGATAAAGTTCTGGTTGGATTACCTTCCTACCTTGGTGGTTTAGGCGCATTCAATGCCTATGGTGCTGATATGGTTGGAATTAAGTTTGATGATCACGGGATGCGATCCGATAAGTTGGAAGAAAAATTAGCTGAATTAAAAGCAAATGATGATTTGCCAAAGTTCATCTATATAATTCCAGACTTCCAGAATCCTGCTGGTGTAACCATGCCCAATAAACGTAGAAAAGAGATCATTGCAATTGCTAAGAAATATGACGTTCTGATTGTAGAAGACAGTCCTTATAAACAAATCAGGTTTGAAGGAGAAGATCAAGATAGTTTATTCGCTTTAGATGGCGATGGTCACGTTATTAACCTTGGAACATTTTCTAAAATATTTGTTCCTGGTTTTAGAATTGGTTGGGTTATTGCAGACACAAGTGTGTTAGATAAATTTATTGTTGCAAAGCAAAGTACAGATCTATGTACTTCGCCCTTTGTCCAAAAAATTTCTGCTAAATATATTGAAAAAGGTTTATTTGCAGAAAATTTGAAAAAAACTATTCAAAATTATAAAGAGAAGAAAGAAGTTATGATGGCTGCTTTCGAAAAATATATGCCGGAAGGAGTTACTTGGACTAAACCTGAAGGTGGATTGTTCCTTTTTGTTACATTACCTGAATATATGGATACAGAAGAACTTTTTATAAAAGCTATCAAAAAGAAAGTTGCTTTCGTAATAGGTAGTGTGTTCCATTGTGATGGAAGCGGAAAAAACACAATGAGAATTAATTTCTCTTATGTGAGTAAAGAGAAAAACTTAGAAGGTGTAAAACGTTTGGCAGAAGTGATTAAAGCTGAGCTGAGATAATAGTTGTTATTCAGAAAAAGGAGAAGTCTCGGCTTCTCCTTTTTTAAATAATTGGAGAAGGTTTTGAGTGAATTCAATGTTGCTGTAATTGGTGCTACCGGAGTAGTTGGCAGAGAAATGATCAAGATTCTGGAGGAACGAAAATTTCCAGTTAAAAATCTTTTTCTATTTGCTTCCAAGAGAACTGCCGGTGAGACTATTTTGTTTAACGAACAAGATCATAAAGTTCAAGAGTTAAATGAAGACAGTTTTAACAATATTGATTTTGCTTTATTTAGTGCTGGAAGTGATGTAAGCAAGGAATATGCCCCGCTAGCTGCAAAAAAAGGAACGATTGTAATTGATAATAGTAGTGCTTTCAGAATGGACTCACATGTTCCACTAATTGTTCCAGAAGTTAATCCGATTGAAGTATCAAAGCATAATGGTATTATTGCCAATCCAAATTGTTCTACTATCCAAATGGTGGTTGCTCTTAAACCAATTCTTGATGAAGTAGGTATTGAAAGGATAATTGTATCAACTTATCAGTCTGTATCTGGCACAGGAAAAAATGCTATAAATGAGTTAAGAGAACAATCAGAGCAGATATTAAAAAATCAAAAAATTACCCGAAATGTTTATCCACACCAGATAGCCTTTAATGTATTACCACATATTGATGTATTTGAAGATAATGCTTACACAAAAGAAGAGATGAAACTTATTCATGAAACTAAAAAAATTTTTGGAGAACCGAAGATAAGAATCACTGCAACTGCAGTTCGTGTACCTGTTTTTCACGGACATTCCGAATCGATTTACTTGGAAACTAAAAAGCATATTTCGATCAAAAGCTTAAAAAAAATTTTAATCAATTCAAAAGGAATAAAATTAATTGATGATATATCTAATTGTAAATATCCACTTGCAATTATGAGTGAGATTTACGACGATGTAATGGTGGGAAGATTACGCAAAGATCTAACTGAGCCCAATGGTATTAACATGTGGATTGTTGCAAATAACTTACGTAAAGGTGCTGCTTTAAATGCAATACAAATAGCAGAATTATTGATCTAGGAAAGAAATTTGAAAATTGTGATTCAGAAATTTGGTGGTACTTCACTGCAGAATTCAGCTATTCGCAGCAAGGCTGCTGAACACGTTAAAGATGCAGTAGGAAAGGGATTATCTCCAGTTGTTGTTGTATCAGCTATAGGCAGGAAAGGAAATCCATACTCAACGGATACACTTTTGCAAGAAGCAACTTCTGTTTTTGAAAAGATCTCTCCTCGTGAGAAAGATTTGCTAATGTCCTGTGGTGAGATTATTTCTGCTGTGGTTATGGTACAAACCTTAAGACAAAAGAACATTGAAGCTGTTGCTTTGAATGGAATGCAAGCCGGTATCTTAACAGATGAAAATTTTAATCAAGCAAATATTAAAAGAGTTTTTACAGATAATATTTTTAAAGCAATTAGTAATGGCTTAGTTCCAGTTGTAACCGGATTCCAGGGAATCAGTGAGAGTGGGGAAGTAACAACATTTGGAAGAGGTGGAAGCGACACAACTGCCAGCATTCTTGCTGCCGCATTAAAAGCTGATCATATCGAAATATACTCTGATGTTGAAGGTTTACTTACAGCCGATCCTAAGAAAATCTCAGATGTAAAACACTTAGAAAAAGTTAGTTATATCGAAACTATGGAAATGGCTAACAACGGTGCAGAAGTAATTCACCCACAAGCAGTTGAGATAGCTTCCCAATACAATATTCCTATCAAGCTATTTTCTACTATGAATAAAGATAGATCGACACTTATCCATGAGATGAAGAATAGCAGACCTGTTACGGGAATAACAATTAAATCAGAAATAATCTTTGCTCGAATTTATCCTCAAAAAGAAAAAATTATGAATACTGGGCTAAGTATATTTCAAACCTTAGCGTCTCAAAATATCAGTGCTGACTTCATTGATATAACTCCTGAACTAATTTCGTTTATTATTGATGAAACTAAAGAAGAACAATTCAAACGAATCTTGAAAGAAAATAAATTCTGCTCCAAAATTGAGAATGGTTTTTCTAAAGTATCTGTTGTTGGCTTTGGAATGACAGGAATGCCTGGAGTTATGGCGAAGATCGTAAAAGCTTTAAGCACAAACAATATATTGATACATGAATGTACGGATTCATATACGACAATTTCATGTCTTATAAATAAGCAAGATGAAAGCAAAGCAATTGCTGCTTTGCACAAAGAATTTGAATTAGGTAAGAAATAATGTTAAAAAAAATGTTTATATTAATTTTCTTAGCAATCATATTTATTGGTTTAAAGGCTGAGATCAGTAAAACCCATAACAGTATGAATCTGATATTTTTAAGGGAATTAGATACAAACTTGTTAGAGACTATTAAAGTTATGGATGCTTATAATAAAGCTACAGATAACATTCCATATGACGTGTTAGGAATCGAACGTTACCAAAAATTCCT
>CAZSOM010000199.1:0-3788 GCA_964608295.1 uncultured Candidatus Cloacimonadota bacterium | reverse complement strand
ATAATGTATACGATGAATTAGGTGCTGGATTCTTAGAATCTGTTTATGAAAAGGCACTTTTAATTGAATTAGCAGAGATCGGTTTGAGAGGTGAATCTCAAAAAGCAATAAAAGTAAATTACAAAGGGAAGATTATTGGAAATTTCACTGCTGATATTATTGTGGAAGATAAGATCATAATTGAAATTAAAGCAATAGAGAAACTAATCCCAAAACATGAAGCTCAGATTATAAATTACTTAAAAGCTACTGGAATTAAGTTAGGAATGCTTGTAAATTTTGGAAGTAAATTAGAATTTAAAAGAAGGATATATTAATTTCATAGACCTTTCTCATTTAATAAGGAAAAGTCAATCCTTTGTCTGTGAATATCCGTGGCAATAGGGAATTATATGAAAAATGACAGAAGTTGGACAGAGATTGATCTCACAAATTTTCAATTTAATCTCAATGAATTAAAGAAGTTCTTTCATCCGCAAGCAGAATTTATGCAGATCGTTAAAGCTGATGCCTATGGACATGGAGCTTTTCAAATTGCAACCAAGGCAATAAAATGCGGAGCAGTTTCATTAGGTGTTGCGAATGTTCAGGAAGGTCTCTTGTTGAGATACCAGGGAATTAAAATTCCCATCATCATTCTTTCTCCATCTTTAGAGTCTGAAATTGAACAAATACTGGAATACAATTTAACACCAACAATATCATCTATCGCTTTTGCTGAGAAACTTGCTCAAAAAGGGAAATGCAAAATACACATAAATATTGATACCGGCATGGGTAGAAGTGGAATTATATATGATCAGGCATTAGCAAGTATAAATAAAATTGAAAAATTGAAAAATTTAGAGATCGAAGGAATTTTCTCTCATTTCTCATCTGCTGAAGAAGATCCTGAATTCACAAAACTACAATCAGATAGATTTAAGAAGATCATTTCTAAACTTGAGGTAAAACCTAAATACATCCACATTTCCAATAGTAGCGGAGTTATTACATTCCCTAATAAATACGCAAATCTCGTTCGTCTTGGTTTGCTTTCTTACGGGATATATTCCAACAAAGCTTTAAAAACCAAAATTGAATTAAAGCAGGTGATGACATTTAAAACTCGAATCAGCCAGATCAAAATTGCAAAGGCAAATGACTCGATCGGTTATAATAGAACATTCATTGCAAAAGATGATATGAACATTGCCATCTTGCCTGTTGGTTATGCCGATGGTTATGATTACCTACTTTCCAACAAAGGTAAAATTGTCATTCATGACCAGATTTGTAATATTATTGGGAAAGTGAGCATGGATATGGTCGCAATTGATGTTTCCAGTATTTCAGATCCTAAAGTCGGAGATGAGGTTATACTTCTGGGATGTTCAAATGAAAGTATCTCTGCTGAGAATCTTACTTCGCTTTATGATGGATTAAGTTATGAACTACTTTCCCAGATCGGTAGAAGAGCCAAAAGATATTACAAGGAAAATGGAAAGATCATTGATTCTTCCCCGCTTCTACGACGGGATTTCATGCCCAAAGATTTTTCTGATAATAAATTAGGCAGCATCATTGAAGCTGCTATCGAACAAAGACTAGAGAGCAAAGAAATAGCGAACCTAGTGCACGAAGATATATTAAAACGATTATTTACAGATAAAGATAAAGACATCCAGTATAGACGGAACTTCAAGCATTCCATAAAATTTGAGAATTCAGAAAAATTCCCAGAATATTTTTTAACATCAACAAATTTATCATTCACAAAAAAACTGCAAAACAACTACTTCAGTGTTGCCTGTACTAAAACCGAACAAGATCTGGAAAAATATTTCCTGCGTAATGATGTGGAATATCGCTGGTTACTGGATAACAGCATTGATCTGGAAGAATTATTCTTTACGGTAACTTCTGTTAAAGTGAATGAGATCGAGTTGTATAATGAAATGAAGATAGCAGATGGCTGTATTGAGATCAAATGCTATCATTACGATCTGAACGATCTGGTTGGAAAAGAAGTAGATTTTAGTATTTCAACTAAAACTTATTATCCGAAGAATTCTCATCAACTATCTATCTTTATCATTGAAATGACACAAGGAGTAGATATTTCTTTTGAAAGTGATTTAAAAAACGTAGAAGCAGTCCCGATCTTCTCAGGTAAAAGCAAATTTCCAAAAATCAGTAAATCTAATAATAAAATTTCAATTTCTACAAATAAAGATGAGTGGGTCTTCCCTACCAGTGGTGTTGTGTTTGTTTACTAGTGAATACTCAACAAGCCATCCCAGCAGCGTAACCTGTACTCCAGGCAATCTGTAAATTAAACCCACCGGTATAAGCATCACAATCAATAACTTCACCAGCAAAAAATAATCCCGGTACAAGTTTAGATTCCATAGTTTTAGGATTTATCTGACTTACATCAACTCCACCGGAAGTGATTATTGCTTCAGAGATCGGACGGAATTTTATTAATTGGATTGTGAGTTCTTTTAGAGCATGAATTAGGTTTCTTCTCTCTTTTCCTGTAATCTGATGGACAGGTTTCTCTTCCGGAATTCCTGAAATTTGTTGGATTATCGGTATCATTTTTTTTGGTAATAAATTTTTAAGAATGTTCTTGTATTGCTTATTCGAGAATTCTTTAAAGTCACGTTGTAGTCTTTCATCAAGTTTTTCTTCAGAGAGAGCTGGCTTCAGATCAATAATGAGTTTATGGTCATCTAATTTACGGATATGTGAAGTTGCAGAGAGTATCATGGGACCGGAAACTCCAAAATGTGTAAACAGCATCTCACCAAAATCTTCATAAACAATATTTCCTTTTGCATCAATTATTTTTATAGCTGTGTTTTTAAGTGAGAGTCCCTGCAGATCTTTGACATTGCAGCCTTTAGATGTGATCGAATTTTCCAATGAAAGAATTTTTTTAGCAATTATTGGCACTAAGGAAGGATTGAACTTGGTTATCTTGTGTCCAAAATTGCGTGCAAATTGATAACCATCTCCGGTCGAACCTGTAGAAGGATATGATTTTCCGCCTGTAGCGATAATTAATTTATCAGCTTTTAATACATCATCGTTGTCTAATTTAACTGCAAAGAGTTTCCCGAACTGCATAATATCAACAGCTGGATTGTGAACCACGTTCACCTTATACTTATAAATGAATTTCATAAGAACCTCCACAACATCCAGTGCTTTATCTGAGGTTGGAAATACCCTGTTTCCACGCTCTACCTTAGTTTCTAAACCTGCATCACTAAAGAAAGCGATTGTATCGAAGCTATTGAATCCATAAAAAGCATTTGTAAGAAATTTACCGTTTACTGGAACATGTTCAATTAATTCACGTACTTCGCAATTATTTGTGATATTGCATCTACCCTTACCGGTAATTAATATCTTCTTTCCCAAAACAGGATTCTTTTCGATGAGAACAACTCTCTTTCCATTCTTAGCTGCTGTACCGGCAGCCATCAATCCAGCTGCACCACTACCAACTACAATTACATCATAATTTTCCATAAACCTCTATTTTATACATTCCTCGTTAACAAGTTGAACTTGTGAACAAGAAAATGAAATTGTATTTACTACAAATCATCTAAACTACCTAATCTGATAATCTCATTTCCATCAAAATCTTTATTATTTGCAGAACTATATTTCCAACATTCCATTTCATTAACAAAACCTTTTCTTACAGGATTTCTATGAATATATTGCATTTTCTGATTTAACATTTTATATGAACTGATTAGTTGAGGATGAAATCCTTCTTGCCAGACTTG
>CAZSOM010000198.1:0-3788 GCA_964608295.1 uncultured Candidatus Cloacimonadota bacterium | reverse complement strand
TGCAACACCCATCATCATCGAAGGAATAAAGAGATTAGAATATCGTGGATATGATAGTTCTGGTATTGCAATTCTGAATGATGAAAATGAGCTAAAGATATTTAAAGAAGCTGGAAAAATAGTCGAACTTGAAAGAGCATTACCTTCTCCTAAAAAAACTTTTGGGAATGTTGGGATTGCTCATACACGATGGGCGACGCATGGGAAAGCAAATAAAATTAATGCGCATCCTCATACAGATTGTGAAGGCAATATTGCTATTGTTCACAATGGAATAATTGAAAACTATACGAACCTGAGGAAAAAATTAGAATCACAAGGTCACAAATTTCTAAGTGATACGGACACAGAAGTTTTAGTTCATCTGATCGAACACTTCACAAAAAAGGATGAAGATTTTACATTAGCTGTTCAAAGTGCTTTGAAATTGGTTGAAGGAACATATGGAATAGCTGTTATCAACAAAAACAATCCAGGCAAGATAGTTGCTGCTCGCAAGGGGAGTCCTTTAATACTAGGAATAGGGGATGATGAATATTTCATCACTTCCGATGTAACTGCAATTATTATTCATACCAAAAAAGTAATTTATCTTGAAGATGATGAGGTTGTAACATTAGACCATGATGGTTATCAGATCACTAATTTGCAGAATGAGAACATTGAAGCGGATATTTCGATTGTAGATTGGGATGTATCATCAATTGATAAGGGTGATTATAAACATTTTATGCTTAAGGAGATCTTTGAACAACCAAGCTCTATCTATAATGCTTTCAGAGGTAGACTTTACAATAGCTTATCAACCGTGAAACTTGGTGGATTGAATATGACTAATCAAGAACTTAAAAGGATTAAGAAATTACAGATAATTGCTTGTGGAACTTCCTGGCATGCAGCTCTAATCGGTAAGCATATAATTGAGAGTCTAGCAAGAATACCTGTCGAAGTAGAGTATGCAAGTGAGTATCGTTATCGGAATCCTATCATACACGAAGATACAATTGTATTAGCAATTAGCCAGTCAGGTGAAACAGCAGACACTCTTGCTGGGTTGAGAGAAGCCCAGGCAAAAGGTGCAAGAGTTTATGGCATCACCAATACAATTGGAAGTACTATAGCCCGAGAATCTGATGGTGGTGTTTATATTCATGCTGGAGTTGAGATAGGCGTAGCTTCGACCAAAGCATTCACATCGCAGGTAACGATACTTTCAATACTAGCTGTTCTTCTAGGGAGGATGAAAGATTTACAGCCCACATTTGGGAAAGCATTTATCAAAGAACTTTCATCAATTCCGGAAAAAGTAGAATTGATACTGCAGCAAAATGATGAGATTAGAAAAATTGCTGAAACAATCAAAGACAATACAAATGCACTGTATTTAGGTAGAGGTATTAATTATCCGGTAGCATTAGAAGGAGCACTCAAGTTAAAAGAAATTTCCTACATTCATGCTGAAGGATATCCTGCAGCTGAAATGAAACATGGTCCTATAGCCCTTATCGATGAAAGTATGCCTGTTATTGCCATAGCTCCTGATGATGTAATCTATGATAAGATAATTTCAAATTTAGAAGAAGTAAGGGCAAGAAACGGTCGAATTATTTCTATTGCTAATGTTGGTGATGATAAGATAAAGAACATTTCAGAAAGTGTGATTTATATTCCTAAAACGATGGTCACATTACAACCGCTACTTACTGTTATTCCACTTCAACTTCTTGCCTATCATGTTGCAGATCTGCGGGATTTGGACGTAGATCAACCTAGAAATCTTGCTAAAAGTGTTACTGTAGAATAATCCTAAATTGTTGTGAAATAATGAGTAGAGATGTCAAGACTACAGGTATAATAATAAAGAAAGTTAATTATAGGGAAACAAGCGTTATATTAAATGTGTTAACTCCAACATTAGGTGTGATTACAATTATGGCAAAAGGAGTTCGCAAGCAAAAGAGTAAAGCAACTGGTATAATTGAAATTCTCAATGAACTTAATTTTGAATTATATAACAATCCAAATTCTGAGTGGTTTATTTATAAGTCAGCACAGGTAATAAATACGCACTTATTCAATATTGATCATAGAACATCGATTCTGATGCAGGCAGCAGTTGAAGTGATCAGGCAAATCTTGATTTCAGTAGAAGATTCACAAGAAATTTATAATTTGCTAAGTACATATTTGGATTACATTAAATCAGTAGAAAAAAATGGAATTGCGATATTCTGGAGGTTTATTTTAAAATTGTACAAAATAATAGGAATTGAATTTAACATAACAAATTGTATACAATGTACACAAAAAAAACATTTTAAAGCTTTCTTTCCTCAGAGAAATGGATTTATCTGTAATGATTGTTATCGTCCGGGTTTTTATGAACAGGTAATTGAAATTGACAAAACTACTGCAGAATTGATTTCCAAATTGAATAATATAGGAAATCATTTAGATAAAATATCCATCTCAAAATCAACTATTCAAAAAATTAATAAGATTTTAATAACACATCTATCTGAAAATTTCCAAAAAACAATTCATTTTAAAAGTTTGGATCTTTATTAAATGAAATAAGTCCATTCGGGACCCGGTTATTACCGGTATCCCGAACGGGGTGTGATACTATTTCACCATTATCATTTTCTTGATGTTGGTATAATTTTGTGTTTCTAATTTGTAGAAATAGATACCGGAACTGTAGTTTGTGGCATCCCAGTTAAATTGATGTTCACCAGCTTCGTAATTCTGTGTCTCCATTACCTGACCCTTAGCATTAAGGATTGTAAGTGATCCATTCTCTCCTTGATTGATAGAGAAGTTGATCATTGTACTTGGGTTAAATGGATTTGGATAGTTGTTATGAAGAATTGATGCTGTTGGAAGGTCTGGTAATTGATTTTCATCATTTTGAATTGTAAGTGTAACAGGACCGTAAACTTCTGTTTCACCATTATAAGAAGAACTTTCTAACCAGTACCAGTAACTTGTATTACTCTCTACATCACTCAAATCATTATAAACATAATCTGTAGGTTCAGTGGTTGTACCATTGCCAGGAATAAGTAGATCATTGATTTGGTTAGCTTGTCCCATATTTTCAGATAAGCTGCGATAGATGTTCCAGCCTAAGTTGTTGCTTTCTGATTGGGTTGTCCATTGCAGGGTTGGTGTGCTGTTATCATATACAGCTGTAAAGGCTGATAAGGTAACTGGAACTTCTTCACACTCGTCAACACATTCTTCGTCTATATCTAATTCAAAGTCGGGAAAGCAAGGGTGATTCCATAAAACCACAACTTCAATACACCAAGGTGCAGGAATATTTTCCTGTAATGTTGGTACTGTTAGTTCAAGTGTCTCTGTACCAAGAGTTAGATGACCTGTTACATAATAAGATTGTTGGGTATGTGCGTTACCTGCAAAAAGGTTAACTTCATATATTATGTCTATAGTTGGGAAAAAAGCTAGAAGCCATACTGGTGGGTTCCAATCAAGTTCAATTTCTACTTCTATATCATCTCCGAGATCATAACATGTGTCAGCAAAAACTATAGTGGTAAAATTAAGCTCCTCTACATTGCAGCTTTCTAAGCATTTTAGAAGGTATTCACTATCTTCTTTCTCTTGACTATCAATTGCCTGAGCACTCAATAATACTGCAACTGCTAATAACATAAAAACTAATATCTTTTTCATCTTTGTCTCCTTTGATTATTTTTATTTTAAAGATTAAGTCCATTCGGGACCCGGTTATTACCGGTATCCCGAACGGGGTGTGATACTAT
>CAZSOM010000197.1:0-3796 GCA_964608295.1 uncultured Candidatus Cloacimonadota bacterium | reverse complement strand
AATTTTTTTATAAGCTTTATAAGTCAAGTTCTTTATACTTATGTAATAAAGAATAGAAGGCAACTATAAGTTGCCTTCTATAAAAAATTACTTTTACAATCTAGTTTTCTAATTCAAATGGAACAACAGCCTGCACAGGGTTATTTTTAACAGATTTAAATAACTGCCAGGCTTTCAGTATACCTTGATCTTGCTTGATTTGCTTTGCTATGATCTTTTCAGTAATATCAATATCAAACTTATCTTTTATGATCTCTTCAAAGAAATTCTTCTGTTTTGGGAAATACTCGATTGTGAATTCATCAATACTACTTAGTTCAACAGCTTTTTTGATAGCATCGCTTAACATTCCCGATTCATCCACAAGTTTGTTCAAAGCTGCATCTTCAGTTGACCAAACTTGTCCCTGGGCAATTACTTCTACTTCTTCCAGCGAAATCCCTCTGCCGTCAGCAACTCTTTGTTTGAATTCCTTGTATGTTTCCTGGATACTGATCTGGAATGATTTTACGATAGATTCATCCAATTTAGAATAGGTGCTTAAAGCATTAGCAAATTTACCTTTTGATAAATCCTCTTCATAAATGCCTAATTTATCTGTTAGATCCGAAATGTTCATCAACATGGCAACTACACCGATAGAACCTGTTATGGTGAAAGGATCTGCATAGATGTAATCTGATTCAGCAGAAATATAATATCCACCCGAAGCAGCAACATTTCCCATTGAAATCACAACAGGTTTTACTTTCTTTAGTCTCTTTATTTTGGCATGAATGATCTCAGAAACAAGGGCGCTTCCGCCGGGACTATTCACACGTATCACCACACCTTTGATTTCATTATCCTTTTCAATTTTATCTAAGATAGTATTTAGTTCGGAAGCTGTAATATCCACAGAACCAAATCCTTGTGACTGCATCACAATGCTACCTTGTGCAAAAACAACTGCAATATTGGAATCTGATTTCTTAAAGCCAGGCATTTTGTACTTAGAAAGAGAGACTAAATTCTTTTTCTTTATTCCTAATTCATTATATAGATCTTCTTTAAAAGAGAGTTTGTCTATCAAACCATAGGCAAGAGCATTATCCTGATTTATAAACAACTCGTCTCTATTTTCGTAAATTTCAAATACGTTGGTGAGATCTAAATCTCTATTAACAGCAATTTTGGTAAGGATTGTTTCATAAAGGTTTGAGAACAATCTATCAAGGTTTTTACGGACAGGTTCGGATAGATTATTCCTCGAAAAAGTTTCCCCTGCACCTTTATATTTTCCAGCATGGATCACATTTACTTCCACACCGATCTTATCAAAGAAATCTTTATAAAAGAGCAATCCTCGACCAACCCCGGTAAGAAATATTCCAGCTGAAGCAGAGGGATTAAGATATATTTTATTAGCAGCTGTTGCTAGAAAATAGTCTTTGTTCAAGCCTAGATCAAGATAAGCGTGAACCTCTTTTCCTGTAGTCTTAAAATTTTCTAAAGCTGTCATTATTTCATGCAGGCTGGCATAACCGCAAGAAATGAACTTAGGCTCCAGTAAAATTCCAATGATCTTATCATCCTGGGCAGCTTTATTGATCTTATGTACTATCTCAAAAACTGAACCTGTATCTGCTGAGAGTGCTCCAGCAAAAGGATTGTCTTCGTATTCATTGTAATCTATAATGCTTCCACTGAGATCCATTCTTAACCAGGAACCAGTTATGATTTTTTCCTTGGTTGGCTTATTAAATCCTTTGCCCATACTTCCGAACATTCTGAATACTGTGAAGATCATAATGATGATGATCACAACAGAAGTGAGGCAGCCAAGTGCGTACCATTTTGATTTCATAAGTTACTCCTTATTAATTTATTTCTAATTCTTTTAGTTTACGAGATAGATTACTGACTTGAAGATCTAATGCCTTAGCGGTTTTTGAAATATTTCCATCATTCATTTTCAATTGAATTGAAAGATATTTAGTTTCGAATTCTTTTCGCTTTTCTTTCAGGGATAAGGTTTCATTCCAGAAGTTGGAATCAGGTTGTTTGATAGTACCAAGCAATGTAATATCTTCACGTTTGATAGTCGTTTGAGGAATGAGAATGTATAATCTTTCAATGAAATTCCGCAGTTCCCGCACATTTCCTTTGAATTCCCATGATTGTAACTCGGAAATGGTTTCCGGTAAAAATTCTTTAAGAGGGAGTTTGAGTTCATTAGAAAATCCCTTTGAAAAGTACTCTATCAACTCTGGAATATCTTCGGGATGTTGTCGTAGGGGAGGAGTGGTGATGGGAATTACATTCAAACGATAATAGAGGTCTTCCCTGAATTCACCTTTTTGAACAAGATCTTCGAGATCCTTATGAGTTGCTGCGATGAGCCTAATATCAATTTTTTGAGTCACATTGCTTCCGACCCGTTCAAATTCTCCTTCCTGTATCACTCTGAGTATTTTAGATTGAGCTTTAAGGCTCATATCTCCAATCTCATCGAGGAAAAGCGTTCCGCAGTGTGCTTGTTCAATCTTACCGTTTTTATTGCCTACAGCCCCTGTAAATGCGCCTTTCTCATAACCGAATAACTCACTCTCTACAAGTTCAGTTGGAATTGCCGCAGAATTGAATTTGGCAAAAGGTTTATCTCTTCTGTTACTTCTATGATGAATTGCATAAGCAACCAGCTCTTTGCCTGTTCCGCTTTCACCCCTGATCAGTACTTTGGAATCACTCGCTGCAATTCGATCTACCAGTGAATGCATATCTTGTATGGGTTTACTATTCCCGATTATTCTATATTTTTCATTTTCATCTGCTTTTAACCTGCTGTAATCTATTGAAATATTGTGGAATTCCAATGCTTTTTTCAGGATGATCTTCACTTTAGTTAAACTCAAAGGTTTTTCCAGAAAATCATAGGCGCCATATTTGATGGATTGTACAGCTTCTTTAATGCCACTATGCCCTGAGATCATTATAACAATTGTATCCTGTTTTATCTTCTTTATATCTCGAAGAAGATCTATCCCATTTGCACCATCAAGCCTGACATCCAGTAGAATTATGTCCGGTATCATGCTTTTAAACTTTTGCATACCCACTTTGCTTTCAAGTGCAAAATCGCATTTATAACCTTCATCTTCCAGGATATTCTTTAAAGTGAGGCAAATATTCATTTCATCATCAATAATGAGGACTTTCATCTATTTCTCCTAAGTTTTAAAATCTTTGATCGGGATCGTTATTTTAAAACTACTACCTTCTTCTTCTTTACTGGTCACACTTATCATCGAGTTATTTACATCAACTAATTTTTTTACTAAAGCCAGTCCAAGTCCGGTACCTTTCTTCTTTTTCGTAAAGTAAGGCTCAAATATTTTCTGAATATCTTGTTCTTTTATTCCTTTTCCTGCATCTGAAATAATGATCACAGTGTTTTTGGTATCTCTAGTTATCCCAATTAGAATCTTATCTTCTTTTTCCGAAGCATCAATTGCATTCTGGAGAAGATTTGTAATGATCTGGTAAAAATGTGTTCTATCAAAAACTATCAGACAATCTTCACCTTTAGCAAAGATTTCAAAATTGTGTTTATATGAGTTCAGAATTTCATCTATGATCATTTTAGGATTAAATTCAGAAAATTCCGGATTCACATTTTTAGCAAAACTGGAAAAAGAGCTGACCAGAAGTTTCAAGTTGTTGATCTCCTGGTTAATGATGTTGACTGATTCCGGAAAGACTTCGTAAAATTTGTTAGTGTCTAGTTCATATTTTTCTTCCAGTCTTTGAATTGAAA
>CAZSOM010000196.1:0-3819 GCA_964608295.1 uncultured Candidatus Cloacimonadota bacterium | reverse complement strand
CCAACGCAAGAACCGGAAGCAAATTTCGAAGAGATCCAGCTTCCTTTAAAAAATTGAAACCAGTTCAGGACAGCTATTTTTTCAAACCGATTGAAGATCCGTTTTTGATGGATGATAAATTTAAGATAGATTTCCATGAAACAATTGCTAAAAAATTGGTAGGAAATGATAAGATAGTTTACTCAAATGTTTACACAGAATTTTATCGTCAATACAAGATTTTTGCCAATACACAAGGTACTTTCGTAGATTCTTTAGTTTATGATACAATGCCGATGATGTATGTTTTAGCTTCTGATGGGAAAGAATCGATGTGCCGTACATATCCCGGACATATGAATGGGAAGCGTGGTGGATTTGAAGAAGTAAGAAAAGTGAAACTGGAAGAAAATGCTGATATGATTATCGAAGAAGCGATCATGCTTTTAGATGCTCCACGCATTAAAGAAGAGCGAGCTGATCTAATCATTGGCAGTGGGCATCTTGCTCTGCAATTGCATGAGTCAGCCGGACATGCAACAGAAGCAGATAGAATTTTTGGTAAAGAAATTTCCTACGCTGGAAAAACATTTATTAAGCCAGCAATGCTTGGTGATTTCCGCTATGGTTCTGATCATGTGAATATTTACAGTGACAGCAAAAATAAGGGTGGAATGGGATTTCATGTTGTAGATGATGAAGGAACATCCGGTGCAACAGTTGATATTGTGAAGAATGGTATTTTAGTTGATCAGCAGACTTCTCAGGAAACTGCAGCTTTACTTGGTGTGCAGCCCAGTTCCAACATGATGGCATCTTTTGCAGATGATATTCCGCTTATTCGTATGACAAATTTCTGTCTGGCACCTGGGAAAGGCAGTTTAGATGATCTGATAAAATCGACTGAGAATGGTTATTATATTGATTTCACTAAAACCTGGAGTATAGATGATAACCGAAATAATTTCCAATTTACAACAGAGATTGGCTGGAAAATCGAAAATGGGGAACTAAAACATATTGTAAAAGAACCAACCTATTTTGGCATCACTCCCGAATTCTGGGCAGCCTGTAATGGTATTTGCGGTGAAGAAGAATGGAATTTCCAGGGAACCTTCCATTGTGGAAAAGGAGAACCAGGACAGGCAATGCATCTTTCTCATGGTGTTGCACCTGCAAGGTTTAAGAATATTGTGTGTAATGTGAGAGCATAAGTATGAATAAACGATGAAGTGAAAAAGGGTAAAAGTGAAAAAGTCATCCTGAGTTAAAACGAAGGATGAGACTTAAAAATAATTATCAAACCTTCCGGGTTTTAAATCACTGGAAGGTTTTTTTATTGACCTGCATGAGTTCTAACTTCACATTTGCCATCAACAAAAGGAGGTCATCTTGAACAAATTTTGTCATATTGGAATTACTGCTCCCGATCTGGAGAAAAGCTTAAGAATAATATTTTGGAGCATCTTTGAATAAAGGAATTTTATACGCATTCGGAGCATATATTATTTGGGGTCTACTTCCACTTTTCTGGAAGATCTTGGACGATGTGCCAGCTTTTCAAATCCTATGTCACAGGATTTCCTGGTCATTAGTATTTCTTTTAGTTATTCAGGTAATTAAGAAAAATTTTAATTGGTTGAGAGATGCATTTAAAAATAGACGTATCGTAATAACTTTTCTCACTACATCGATGTTGCTGTCTGTCAATTGGTTTACTTATATCTGGGCAGTAAATAATGATCGCACAATCGAAGCTAGTTTAGGATATTTTATCAATCCATTGCTTTGTGTTATATTAGGGGGGTTTTTCTTACGAGAGCGCCCCGATAAATTGAGTTGGATAGCAATCTTGTTGGCAATAATTGGTATAATCTATACGATAATTCTTCATGGTACAGTTCCCTGGATCGCTTTAGCGTTGGCAGGCTCTTTCAGCGTATATGGTTTATTAAGAAAACAGGCAGCACTAAATTCATTGCAAGGGCTTACCTTTGAAACCCTACTGCTTTTCTTTCCTGCAACAGCTATGTTGATCTATTTTGAAGTTAAAGGGATCGGTTCATTTGGGCATTTAGCATTTAGTAAAAACGTATATCTATCCCTGGCAGGAATTGTAACCTCCATACCATTACTTCTCTTTGCTTCTGCTGCGCGTCGAATAGAATTAACAACTCTGGGCATACTGCAATATATAGCTCCAACTATGCAATTCTTAATTGGATTACTAATTTTCAAAGAAGAATTTAGCAGAAATAGTTTTATTGGATTCTCCTTCGTCTGGTTAGCATTGATTATTTATACAGCGAATAATCTTATAAAGCGGAATCGTAAAGGTGATTCACGAGTCACCCAAAGAGAGGAAAACGCATGATCAAACATATAATCATGTGGAAATTGTATGACGAAACAGAAGGCTTTTCTAAATCGGAAAATGCAGATCGGATCAAGCTGATTTTGGAAGAACTTCCTGATCAAATTCCTGAAATAGTCAAATTGGAAGTAGGAGTGAATATCAGCAATTCTGAAATCGCTTATGATATAGTTCTTTATTCAGAATTTGAATCTAAGGATGATCTGCAAATTTATCGTGAACATCCAGCTCATATTGCTTTAGTGGATTTTATTAAAAACTTGCGTTCTGAACGTCATGTTGTGGATTATGAGGTGAAAGAACCTTGAGATACAAGTTTTCAAAATATGGAGGATAAAATGGAAATTAGACCGGATAAAAAGTTAATCACAAAATCTTGGTTAACACTTGTTTCAATATCAATAGTGATTATACTTTTTGCGTGCGCAATGCACATTATCCCAGCATTAGATAGTGATGTAGACTTTACACAATTCTCGTTTTATATATGTTGGGTGACCAGTGGAATGATCGTATTAATGTGTATTATCTCAGCCCCGATAATGATCTTATGGATCAAAAATCTATCTTATATTATTGAAGCAGACAAAATAGTGATCAACAAAGGAATTTTAACCAAGATCAAGCAAAACATTCCTTTTAGAATGATAACTGATTTTATGCTGGAAAGAACACTCTACGATAGGTGGTTGGGAATCGGATCGATAAAAATTCAAACAGCAGGACAATCTCAAAATCAAACAGGTTATGAGGGAAAACTTTCTGGGTTGATAAATTGGGACGAGCTACACGAAAAATTAAGAACGGATCTATCAGAATCCAGATCACCAGTAACAGAAAAAATTAATTCTCCTGAAGTTAATGAAGGTAATTTGAAAAATATTTTGATTGAACTTAAAAAGATTAGGAATATTTTAGAAAAAGGGAAATAGATAAAACCTTGCGAATGATCTTGATCTTCGCAATGGTTGATAATTAATGAATTACCATTGCGGAGGCTTATCTGTTTACACAGATATCCAACCATCCGCAGGATAATTTAATGAACAGTAAATTGAAAAGAGGAAATAATGCCTAAAATGCAATATAGAAAATTATGCGGAGAAAAGGTATCAATTCTGGGATTTGGAGCCATGCGTTTACCAATCCTCGACAAAAATCAGAAACTCATTGATGTAAAAAATGCTGAAGAGATGCTGGATTGTGCAATTGAGAATGGTGTGAACTATCTCGATACTGCTCAATCATATCATGGTGGAGAGAGTGAAAATTTTGTGGGAGAATACATCAAGAAAAAAGGATTACGAGATAAAGTTTTCCTGGCAACTAAACTTCCCGCCTGGCTTATTAAAGAAGAAGCAGATTTTGATAAATATTTTAACCAGCAACTGGAAAAACTTCAAACAGATCACATAGATTTCTATCTTCTTCACGCTCTGAATGCCAGATCCTGGAAGACTATAAAC
>CAZSOM010000195.1:0-3830 GCA_964608295.1 uncultured Candidatus Cloacimonadota bacterium | reverse complement strand
TGCCTGTGCACCTCCACCACCACCGGTGACAAAGGTTCAATTAGACACAGCAGAAGATGAAGCGATCCAGGAAGAAACAAAAGCAAACGATTTGCATAATGAAATGAAAACTTTGGAAGCTGAGTTAGCAGAGCAGGAAGCTGAGCTTAAGAGCTTGAAAGAGTATCAAAAAGAACTGGAAGCAGGGAATTAGGAGTAAAACATGAAAAGAACTATACTATTATCTTTAGTTGCCTTACTAATATTACCCGTGATGATCCAGGCTCAAGTAAACTATCTTTCAGAAGATGAATACAAAGATCTTAAGAAAAACGAAAGATTAGCTTATTGGGAAAATCTTGAAACTGATTTGGCTAGCTATCAACAAAGAAAAGCTGATGCAATTGCCAACCAGGGAAAATATTCAACAGAAATTGAAAAACTTAATGCGGATATGATTCCTGTTAAGAGTCAGTATGACATGGTTCACGCAGAAATTCTTACTTTTCTTGGTATAACTGAAGCAGATTTTGGTTCAATCATGGAGAAGATAACTTATTTCAATGGTGAAATTTCCGATTGGAATAACCTCTCAGATAAAGAACTTTGGAAAGCTAAAAAATCTGTTCGTGCTCTTGTTGTTGAGTATAATGATTACAGAGATTCTAAATACGGTAAAGTTCCTGATTTCAGAAGAGATTTCTCTGATCTTGATAACAAAATCATGAACCTTGAAAATAATCTTGAAGCTGCTAAACCTAAATATTATGAAGACGAATACACTATTGTAAAAGGTGATTGGCTTTCTAAGATCGCTCAATATAGCTTTATTTATGGTGATGTTTCTAAATGGCCTGTAATTTATAGAGCCAATAGAGATCAGATAAAAGACCCTAACTTTATCTATCCGAATCAAGTAATTAAAATACCTCGTGGTCTTCCCTATGAATGGAAAGTTTATAAAGGTGAGTGCCTTTGGAAAATTGCTGGATATCAAGAAGTATATAATAATGCTGCAAAATGGCCTCTCATATACAGAGCCAACAAAGATCAAATCAAAGACCCAGATCTCATCTATCCTAACCAGATCTTTGAAATTCCAAGAGATTAATCTAACCTAAAATATGAAGCCTCTCTTTGTTTGAGAGGCTTCTTTTTAATATAACAATTGAAACTAACTAAAACTCATCTAATTATAATTGCTTCGATAATTATCGCACTATTACATTTCGTTTCTAGTCCATATCGAATTGTATCTCATATTTATAATTTCAAATTGGGAGAGATTTCTGAAAAAGATGTCAATGCTCCTTTCGATTTTCTTGTTTATAAAACTCATGAAACTTTAGAAGCTGAACAGACTGCTATTGCTGCCAAAGTTCAGCCTATCTATAAAATTTCTGAAAATCTCAAATTTAATGCCCAAAAAAACCTGGATTTTGTTTTCCAACACTTTGTTTTAAATGATGGTTCTGATATTCAGAAAACCAATAAAAAGTTAAGACAAAACGGTTATGAACTATCTCTTGATAACATTGTATTATTAAATGATGATAATCGAAGAATTGACGTCTACAACTATTTAAGCGAAAATATTACAAAAATTTTCAATATTGGGATTTATCCTGATAATTATCGTTATCAGGAATTGAAATTATATAAATCCAACAAAATAAAAATTTATAAACTCAATCAATTATATTCGTTAACTGAAGCTAAAAATAAACTTGTCAGCAGGTATAAAATTCAAAATGAAAAACAACTAATAAGAGAACTTGCAGATATAATTCTTATTGCGAATATTATTATTGATGAGGGTATGACAGATGTTGAGAAAGAAAAAGCGAAAGAGAGGGTTTCTCTAACTTTAGGGAATGTACAGAAAAATGAACGGATAATTGGTAAAAATCAAAAAATAACTTCAATTGAATTGCTTAAACTTCAATCTCTTATCAAAGCCCAGAAAGATCATAATCCTTCCAAAAACAATATCCAACTAATCTTAGCTTCATTTGGAATATTCTTGCTGTCTGCTCTAATTTTGCTGCTCTTTGATTACATTCTCGTTCTGTTCTTTCCAAGCCAGTTTTCTTCAATTCCCAGAACCATTATTATTCTTAGCTGTATCATAATATCAATAATTCTTACGATCTTTATAAATAATATTTTAGTTATGTCTTCTCTTATCATTCCATTCAGTCTTACAGTACTTCTTATAGCCTTAATATTCAATCCTCATATAGGTGTTTTATTTAATTTTATTACTTTGATTTTTATTTCAATTTTCCTTAATTGGAGCTTCACAAATCCCATGATATTAAGTTTAACCACGTTTGGTGGAATCATTGCTCTGAAGCGGATGAAGAAGAAGCAGGAATTCTATCCAATTACAATTTATCTTCTAATCTCTTTCTTTGTTGTAAATACAGCAGTATCATTAATTAAATTTGAAAGTTTCGCAGTTTATTTCTGGCATCTTTTGTGGGGAATTATTTCATGTGTTATTTCTGTTGTCGGGTTAACACTTCTAACACCGTTTGTTGAGAGAAAATTGAATCTAGCTACAAAACAAATCCTTCTGGAGTTGTTGGATTTTGATAACGATCTTTTAAAGAAAATGGCAACCGTTGCCCCGGGAACATATCATCATTCACTTATAGTAGGAAACCTGGCTGAGAGTGCTGCGGAAGCTATTGGTGCGAATCACCTTCTTGCCAGAGTAGGAAGTTATTATCACGATATTGGTAAATTGGAGAATCCCCAGTTCTTTATAGAAAATAATCCAGACTCAGCAGAACTGCATGATAAATTGCTGGCAACAGAAAGTGCACTTCTTATACGTAATCACATCAATGATGGTTTAGCATTAGCAAGAAAACACAATTTGCCAAAATCTGTGATTGAGATTATTCAGCAACATCATGGTACCGGACAGATTAAATTCTTTTACAATAAAGCGATTGAAACTAATCTTGATTTCGAAGAAGAACAGTTTCGATATACTGGACCAAAAGTTTTTACTAAAGAAGCATCCATTGTGCTTATTGCCGATATTGTTGAATCCACAACAAAATCTTTAGATGATTTTTCCGATGAAAGAATAAAAAAAGTATTGGATGATACGATTCATAACCTTATTAATGAGGGTCAATTGGATGAATCACCTCTCACATTAAAAGAACTTGAAAAGATTAAAATATACATGCTGCCGATCTTAATGGGTGTTTATAGGAAACGTCTTGAATATCCCGAAATTTGAACCAGTAATTTTAACCAATAATACAGAAAATGAAATCGGAATTGATGTTTTTGAAGATTTGTCTCGTATTGTGATGGATGGTGAATCAAGACCTCCTGACAGTTTTATCAATTTGGAATTATCAAATGACGGATCAATTAGAAAGTTAAATAAAAAATACCTGGGAAGAGATGAGATTACAGATGTTCTTTCATTTACAGCAGATATTCCAGGTATTAATCTCATTGGAGACATAATTATTGACACTAATTCTGCTTATGCTCAAAAGGATGATAGAACTCTGGTCGAAGAGTTGCAGATCCTGTTTTTGCATGGACTTTTGCACTGCCTTGGTTATGATCATCTGGCAGAAAAAGATAAAGTTATTATGGATGCAAAAGAAAAAAAATATCTAAATTTATTATTAAAGGAGAATAACTGAACAAGTGAATATAGGTTTCTCGGTCATTTCAATCATAGGATTTTTAATACTTTCTGCTTTTTTCTCAGGTTCTGAAACTGCTTTCTTTTCATTATCTAAAATCCAAATAAAGAAGATGGAAAAAAGCAATAGCAAAAGCTATAAGCGCATACTACGTTTATTAAGCAATCC
>CAZSOM010000194.1:0-3883 GCA_964608295.1 uncultured Candidatus Cloacimonadota bacterium | reverse complement strand
GTGGCACGCCGCCATTATAGGCAAACTTATGACGTTGTTAAATCTAATAGAGAGATAACATGAAAAGAACAATAATTCTAATATGTATGATTATTTTAGCTTGTAACTCAGGATGGTCAGCACGTGTTATAACAAGTTTTGATATTGCTGGTTGGTATCTTAATTCTGATTTAGTCATTATTTGTACCGTAAGTAAGATTGATACTATGTCAATTGTTAGCTATGACTCGTTACATACAAACAATGAAAGAATCCAATACGATTTGATTCAGGAGTCGTATTATGTTGTGGTTGATTCTATCATTAGAAATAGCAAAAAAGAAAAGAAAACAATTAATCAAATATTATCTCCAAGTTTTCGTATAAATTATTTTCACTCAAAAGAATTAGAAAGAAATTTTAGTCATATTGACTCAAAAGGAGATTCCATTTATACATGTTATATGGAGGGGGTTATGGATTATTCTGATAATAGTTATTTTAGATTAGGACTCGGTATAAAATCCGTTGCGATTCTCTCTGAAACTGGGGATGGATTTATTATTGACTATGCAACTGAATATGATGAAAGTTTTATGAAAATGATTAATGAAATAGAATTGAAAGACGCGCCAGATATTATATTTAAACCTGAAGAATGATTAATGCTATGAATTGCTAGATAATAATGAGGTTATAATGAAACATTTAACACTATTATTAGCTTGTTTTATCCTTTTAAATTGTGCAAGCAACAAAATAGAGTATCACGCAATTACAAGTAATCATAAACAACTTGGGGATGGTTATTCTGTTTCTCAAAAAGAAATTTATTATAGACGATCTTCTCCTGGGTATTCATCAACGTTACATTTCCCTGAGAAAACAGAAGCAGATGTTAAATCATTCCATTTACTTAGTAATAGATATGCAAATGATAAAAGTAACATTTATTATAAAGGTGAAATAATACCCAATGCTGATTTCAGTAGTTTTTCTATAATACAATTAGAAAGTGAATTCCCCTTTTATGAAAAAAGTATATTAAATCCAAAAAAGAAATATCAATTGAGACAAAAAATACAAAAAGATATAGTTACCATGTCACCCTCAGTAATGGACTTAACAATCCGTTGGGAAATAACTAACATGGAGTATTATGCCAAAGACAAAAGCGATGTTTATTATGGTAAGGATACCATCTTAAATGCTGATCCTAATACATTTAAGATTTTATCAATACTCTTCTCAAAAGATAAGTCAAATGTTTACTTTAAAGGAGAACCCATACAAAATAGTGATTCTCAATCTTTTGACATCATCTGCGGATTTCTTGCTTGTGATGATAATAATATCTATTATGGAGACGAGATTATTTCAAAAGATCCTGGATCATTTGAAATTTTTAATTTCTATTATGTGAAAAATGATAAGAAAGTTTGGTTTATAAGAAATCTCATATTTCCAAGAATTGAAGTTCTTTATGGATGTTCAGCTGAAGATTTCGAAATTATTGACAATCGTTATGCTAAAGATGCAAATAATGTTTTTGTTCATGGTTTACTAATTGAAAATGCTAATGTTGAGTATTTTCAAGTGTTAGGTCAGAATTGGAGTAAAGACGATAAGAATATTTTCAAAGTGAATAGGCTATGTAGTGAAATAGACTACGATACATTCGAAGTGACAGATGAGTATGTGAAGGATAAAAATCGAAGTTATGAAAAAAAATACAAACCTTAGTAGGCTAATGCCTATAACAAGCGTGTCAGCTGGATTTTTACAGCACACGCGGAACGTTACAATCTGAATCCAATCTGCCGCCATGCTTCATAGATAACTATGGCAACACTATTAGCAAGGTTTATTGATCTTATCTTATCACTCATTGGAATTGTGATATTCTGCTTCTTGTATTTATTAAGAATATCTTCCGGTATTCCTCTTGATTCAGGTCCAAAGATAAAAACATCACCCTTTTTATATTTTCTATCTGTGAATTTGCTCTCTGTTTTTGTTGTACAAAAATAGATGTTACTATCTTCGAATTCAATAAGAATATCATCCAGTGAATCGTGAATTTTTAAGATAAGTTTATCCCAGTAATCTAATCCGGCTCTTTTTAATAATTTATCAGTTAACATAAATCTCATGGGTTTAATGATGTGAAGCATTGAATTTGCGCCAACGCAAAGACGACCTATATTACCTGTGTTTGCCGGAATTTCCGGTTGATACAGAACTACATGGAAATTTATTTCAGAACCGCTCACTTCAACATTATGCGTTTCCACTTGGCTATCCATTCATTATATTGCGATCTGGTTTGTCTGGTTGTAAGATCTTTTGAATAATCTTTAGTGATTTCCGGCAGAATCTTGTAATCTATGGGCAGCTTGATCTTTTTATTAACAGGTTTCATCCACATACTTTCAGTTATTGTTTCCTGGAAATCTTTAGAAAGCAGGAAATCAACAAACTTTTTGGCAAGATACTCATTCTGTGAAGATCTTAAGATTCCAACTCCCAGAATGAATTTGAATCCACCTTCCTTGGGAATTGTTGATCTATATTTATCTGTATTGTCTTGCTGCAAATGATAAATTGGAGTTGTTTCCATGCTGAGGATCATCGGAGCTTCTCCAGCTAAATAGGCATTATATGCTTCATTCTTATTACTGTAAATATTAAAGATATTATCCTTAATACTTCTCCAGAAATGACCATATCCATTCCTTCCAAAAGCAGCAACAGACCAGAATAACATTGCTCTTCCAACACTGGAAGTTCTTGGATCAGTTATTATTATCTGGTCTTTGAATTTACCATCCTGCATCTCACCAAAAGTCGATGGAGGATTAGTAATCACGTTTGTATTATAATTGAATGAAATGTGGCTGTAACAGATCGGATTTATCCGGTGTTGTTCATCAAAGATGAATTCATCATGAACATAATTCAGGTTGTTTGAGTCATATTCAAGAAATAAGCTTTCCTTTTCTGCTTTGAACAGCAATGTATTATCCAGCCCAAACAGCAGATCAATCTCAGTGCTATCTTTTTCTAAAATTGCTCTTTCCAGCATTGACAGTGCATCTGTAAATTTTGTTATGTTAACTTTGCAATCTATTAAGTCTGTAAAGATCGGAATTGTATTCTCATAAAAATCATCATTCAGAAAGATCTCTACTGCGTAGATATTTAGGGTTCTAGTTTCATTTGCAGCAAAATCGTTGTTTTGCTTATTACAAGCCAAAATTGAAATTACGAATAAGAGTAAGATCGCTTTTTTCACTAAATTGTACCGAAAAGAATTGCTGCGACAATGAAATCCATGACCAGGATCATAATGGAGGAGTAAACTACCGTCATTGTTGTGATCTTTCCAACTCCTTCAGCCCCACCTTGCGCTTTACTACCGGCAAAACAACCAACAGTAGTAATTATCAATCCAAAGAAAACAGCTTTTACCAATCCACCAATAAGGTCTGATGGAAGAAAGAAATCACGCATGTTCGTGAAAAAGTTGAAGGCATTTATGTGATATTTATAAACCGATAAAAGAAAAGCAGAAAAAATTCCAATCAGGTTGGAAAAAATTGTAAGGATCGGGAACATAACAATTCCAGCCACAATACGCGGCATATAGACAAGATCAATCGGATCAATTGCCATTGTTTCCAAAGCATCAAGCTGTTCACTCACTTTCATAGAGCCAATTTCAGCAGCTATTGAGGCACCGACTTTCCCAGTTAACACAAGTGCCGTAAGCACTGGTGCAAGTTCTATCATCGTTGATTTTCCTATGAGGACACCAATAAGACTCAACGGAATATAACCACTGGTTTGATAGGAGGCTTGAACTGAAGTTACGAGTCCTGTAAAAGCTGATGTAATTGCAATT
>CAZSOM010000193.1:0-3904 GCA_964608295.1 uncultured Candidatus Cloacimonadota bacterium | reverse complement strand
CTTAGATGCGGACAGTGAAGGTGAAGAAGGAAAATTTTATGTTTGGAGCAAGGCAGAATTACAAAAATTACTGGGAAAAGATACAGATGTAATTTCTGAATATTACAGTGTTACCGATACTGGAAATTGGGAAAATGGAAACAATATTTTATATAAAACAAATTCAGATACAGGAATAGCAGAAAAATTTAAGATCACTTTTGCAGAATTGCAGCAAAAGGTTTTAGCTGCCAAAAAGATATTACTAAAAGGACGATCCAAAAGAATTCGTCCAACACTTGATGATAAGATCATAACCTCCTGGAATGCTCTCATGCTGAAAGGTTATGTAGATGCTTACAGAGTTTTTAATGAACCTGATTTTTTAAAATCAGCCATAAAGAACGCTGAATTCATCTTGCAAAATGTCCAAAAACCTGATCATCGTTTAGATAGAAATTATAAAAATGGGAAGTCTTCGATCAATGCTTTTCTAGATGATTATGCTTTTGCAATTGATGCTTTCATTTCGCTTTATCAAGCCACATTTGATGAAAGGTGGTTGTTGGAAGCTGAGAATTTAACCGCCTATTCCCTTATTCATTTTTTTGATGTAGAAAGTGGAATGTTCTTTTATACTTCCGATATAGATCCTGGTCTTGTTGCCCGAAAAATGGAAATTGCTGATAATGTAATTCCCTCTTCAAATTCACAAATGGCAAAGAACTTATTTTTGTTGGGGCAGTATTTTTATAAAGATGATTATATTTTGAAATCAAAACAAATGCTTAATAATGTAAAACAAGCTGCCATTAGAAGTGGAACTTATTATGCCAATTGGAATATTTTAATGGCGTGGTTTATCAGCGAACCATTTCTAATAACTATTGTTGGTGATGATCACTTAAGCAAGAGAGAGGAATTTGACACCTACTATTTACCGAATGTATTTTTGTCTGGTGGGAAGACGGAAGAATCGTTAGAATTACTTAAAGGTAAAAATATGGCAGGACAAACCACAATTTATGCCTGCCAAAATAAAGTATGTGATCGACCTGAAACTGAAGTTAAAGATGTGCTTAAGCAAATTAGGAAGTAAATTATGAATTGGAAAAATAAAATTATATACTTACTGCTTCTAATTCTTACGATTTCTTGTACACCACAAAAAGTAAAACAAGAGAAAGAAACAGAGAATTTGTCAGCCAAACAAACAATCAACACAAAACTTCTTATTGGTTCATGGAAAGACAAATCCAGTGCAGCCTTACATTTTAGTCTATTATCCGATGGAAGTGCACGATCAGACAATATGAAAACTTTGTTATATCAGAAATGGAGTGTAAAAGGTAATAAACTTACATTAACAATTAAAAGCATTGGAAATGGAAATTCATCTGTTAGTGAGGAAGTATTTGACATTTATAAATTGGATGAAGAAAGCTTAATTCTCAAGCAAGATAATATAGTTTTTGAGTATAGTAAATCTGGATATTGAAAACGGTACGCTAACAATGTATATTAAATAGGAAGAGTTATGAATTGGAAGAGTAAAAAGAAAGTTCTTGTAATCAATGCATTTCTGGTTGCTGTGTTATTTGGCTTGGTTTCCCTTAACAAGGAAGTCTTGAGACCCGCTTTGAATAGTTCACAATTAATGATAATATTAACAGGAAGCTTTCCAAATTTCATTGCAGGTTTGATAATTAGTCTGGCAGCAGTATCTGCAGTGTTAATCCGAAAGTTAAAACGTGGAAGACTGATCATCTATTTATGGTCAATAGCTGTATTCGTCATTTTAATGATAGAAGAAATAAAACCTATGTGGGGTGCTAGTACACTATATGACACATTTGATATCATTGCCAGTGGTGTGGGTTCAGCTTTAGCAATTATAACTTTTGAATTAATAACTGTACAATTGAAAAAGAGAAATCTGAGAACTGCCTGAACATAATAAAAAAGAGTGATTGATATCAATCACCCTTTTCTAATCTATTACATTCCTCAAAGACAGAGCTTTGAGTTACAGGATCACATTTTCCTGATATTCACCAAATTCTTCACGCAACACACCGCAGATTTCACCCAGGGTTGCGTATTCTTTTACTGCTTCCACCATCAATGGCATCAGGTTAGTTGTTCCTTTAGCAGCCGTGCGGATAGCTTCCAGTTTTTCATTAACAATATTATTATCGCGTGAATCTTTCAATTCTTTCAATTGTGCTTTCTGGTTTTCACCAATTATCGGATCAACTTTTAATAGCACCGGTTTAACCTTATCTTCAGCTTTAAATTCGTTCACACCAACCACGATACGGTCTTTAGTCTCAATGGAACGTTGATAATCATAAGCTGCATTCTGGATCTGCTGTTGAACATACCCTTTTTCAATTGCACTTACCATGCCGCCCATTTTTTCAATCTTTTCGATCATCTCTTCCGCTTCATCGATCATATCTTTGGTAAGTGATTCCACGAAATAAGAGCCAGCAAGAGGATCAATAGTATTGGTTACACCGCTTTCATAAGCCACGATTTGCTGTGTTCTTAGAGCTATTTGCACACTGTCTTCGGTGGGAAGTGCCATCGCTTCATCACGTGAATTTGTATGCAGACTTTGTGTTCCGCCCAAAACTGCTGCTAAAGTCTGGATTGCTACACGAACAATATTATTGTCCGGTTGCTGAGCTGTGAGAGTGCAGCCGGCAGTTTGTGTATGGAAACGAAGTTTTAGTGATTTAGGATTTTCAGCACCAAATTGTTCTTTCATAAGTTTCGCCCAGATGAACCTGGCAGCACGGAACTTGGCAACTTCTTCAAACAAATCGTTGTGAGCATTGAAGAAGAAAGAAAGACGAGGAGCAAATTCATCAACATCCAATCCACTCTCAATGGCTGCTTTAACATAAGCTACGCCATCAGCAAGCGTGAAAGCAACTTCTTGAGCTGCTGTAGAACCTGCTTCCCTGATATGATAACCAGAAATTGAGATCGTATTCCAATTAGGTACAAATTGTGAACAATATTCAAAAATATCCGTGATAAGTCGCATTGATTCTTTAGGTGGGAATATATAAGTTCCCCGGGCAATATACTCCTTGAGAATGTCATTTTGAATTGTTCCACGCAGTTTATCGGCACTCACTCCTTGTTTTTCCGCAACGGCAATATACATTGCCATTAATACGGCAGCTGGAGAATTGATCGTCATGGAAGTGGAAACTTTATCAAGCGGTATCCCATCAAAAAGAACTTCCATGTCAACCAGGGAATCTATAGCAACACCAACTTTCCCAACTTCACCTTCACTCATCACATGGTCGCTGTCATAACCCATTTGAGTTGGAAGATCAAAAGCGATGCTGAGCCCAGTTTGACCTTTCTGCAATAGAAATTTGTAACGGGCATTCGATTCTTCCGCATTTCCAAATCCGGCATACTGACGCATAGTCCACAACCTGCCACGATACATTGTTGGCTGTACACCGCGAGTATATGGATATACATCTGGAAATCCAAGATATTCATTATAGCTAATATCTTTAGTATCCTCTTCGGTATAAATCCTTTTTACTTTCTTATCTGATCCTGTGAGAAATTCTTCTTTTCGTTCTGGAAATCTACTAATTGTTTTCTCAACAGATCGCTCAAATATGTTTTTCTGTTCATCAAATGATTTAGCCATGACTTTCTCCATATAATTCTTTTTTGTCAATACGAATAGCACAATTTTTATGTCAATTAGAAAAGGATTCCAACAAAAAAAGGTGCAGAATTTCTGCACCTTTTATTTATAAGAATTTATCTTAAATCACACCGACACTTTTGCCGATCTTTTCAAATTTCTCCAAAGCCATATCAAGTTGCTCTCTTGTATGCGTTGCCATAAAACTTGTTCTGATAAGAGTATCATTTGGCGGTA
>CAZSOM010000192.1:0-3960 GCA_964608295.1 uncultured Candidatus Cloacimonadota bacterium | reverse complement strand
CGTTTATGGTGATGTAGTTATACCTCCTATAAGTGTGAGTTTTGATATCGCAAAAAAGATTGAAGGATTTCCAATTTCTTTTGGAGGAATTATTGGTTTAGCTAAATCTGAATATGGAAAGAGTTATTGGTCAGGGGATGATTGGTCTTATACTTATTTTTTATTTGGTGCTCGTGCTGCTTATCATCTAAAGCTTGAATCACCAAAAATCGATCCTTATGGTGGTTTAATGTTAGGTTATACTATTGTTAGTTTCACAGGTGATGAAGTATATGGGTCTAAGGCTGGAAGCAGTTATTTCATGCCTGGATTTTATGGTGGTGTAAGATATTTTTTTAACCCGAAAATGGCTGCATATGCTGAGCTAGGTTATGGATTTGGTTATCTAAATCTAGGAATATCATACAAACTTTAATTCTAAATTATTAAACAATTTTACCGGATCAATCTTATGATCCGGTTTTTCTGTTTCATTACACCAAAATAAATATAAATGCTCAAGCTAAAAGCAAAAAAAGATTGCTTTAAATTGGCTGAAACCAATATTTGTAAAAATTTTGGAGGATGAGTTGGACGATTTATTTATCGAAGATGAGATAAAGGAATTACGTGAAAAGATAGCTTTTCATAACGATCTTTATTATAAACAAAACAGATCAGAAATTTCTGATACTGAATTCGATAAATTATTAAAAAGATTGCAATCACTAGAAACAAAATATCCTCAATACAAGCAAAAGTTATCTCCGACTGAAGAAGTCGGATCAGATTTAACAGCACAAAGAGATGCAATTCCACACAAAGTGCGTATGTATAGTCTTGATAACGCATACACTCTGGAGGAGATTGAGGAATTCTATGACAAGATCGCTACTCATTCAGATGTAAATCCTTATTTCACAACTGAACTGAAGCTTGATGGATTCAGCATTAATCTCTATTATGAATACGGAATGCTTCAATACGCTACTACGCGAGGAAACGGCTTTGAAGGTGAGGTTGTAACTAAAAATATTAAAACAATTTCTTCAGTTCCACTTTCAATCAATTATCATAAACCTATTGAAGTGAGAGGAGAAATATTTCTTCCTAGATACGAATTTAATCGTATTAATAGTGAACGCGAATTAAAAGGAGAAAAGTTATTTGCCAACCCTCGCAATGCCGCTGCTGGAACAATTAAGTTAAATGATTCGCAGGAAGTTAAAACCCGAAAGCTAGATTATAGAGTTTATTCAGTTGGCTTTTTTGATAATAATAGAATTAATACACAATACAAATTACTGGAATTTCTAAAAACACAGAATTTTAGAACAATATTTTCTGATCTTAACCAATTCAATATTATAAAAGGAAAACAAAATATTATTGACCAATGCCGATTGTGGGAACATAAAAAGGATGACCTAACGTATGACATTGACGGATTGGTTATCAAGGTTGATGACTTTGATCTTCAGAAAAAAATTGGTTACACTTCAAAGTTTCCTAAATGGGCAATAGCCTATAAATTCAAGGCAGAAGAAGTTGAGACTCAAGTTTTAGGAGTAGATTTCCAAGTTGGAAGAACTGGTGCTGTAACTCCTGTAGCAAGATTAAAGCCTGTTCATATTTCTGGCTCAACAGTTTCTAATGCAACATTGCATAATGAAGAAGAAATTAAACGTTTAAATTTAAGAATTGGTGATTATGTGACAATCATAAAATCAGGTGAAATAATCCCAAAAATTATTAAAGTAAATTTACATAAAAGAGAAACTAACTCCCAAGAGATTGAGTTTCCAAAAAGATGTCCTGTTTGTAATACTATACTTGAACGTGAGGATGAAGGAATAATTAACTATTGCAATAACATCAATTGTCCTGCTCAAATTCAAAGAAGGATTCAGCATTTTGCTTCCCGTGATGCAGTTGATATTGAAGGTTTGGGTGAAGCAGTTGTTAAACAATTGATTGAGCATAAACAAATTTCAGTAATTCAAGATATTTATCAGATTGATTTTAACGATTTCAAACTATATGAGAAACAAGGGAAAAAATCTTCTGAGAACTTGCAAAATGCTATTGAAAATTCCAAATCTCAAAAATTCTATAAAATCCTTTTTGGATTAGGGATTCGTTTTGTAGGAGCTAGGATATCTAAAATTCTCTGTTCGTATTTTAAAAACATTGATGAGTTAAAAAAAGCTGAATATGAAGAACTTGTTGAAATTGATGAAATCGGAGAAAAAATCGCCAGATCAGTTTATGAATTTTTCCGCAATGAAAGTAACTTGTTAATGATACAATCTCTTCAGGCTACTGGAGTTGTGATGAGCGAAGATGATAAAAAAATTAACAGCATCCTGCAAGGAGCAAAGTTTATCATAACAGGCACCTTAGAAAATTACAATAGAAATGAGATTAAAGAGATGATAGAAAATAATGGTGGAAAGGTTATCTCTGCGGTTAGTAAAAACCTTAATTACATTATTATTGGAGCAAATCCAGGTTCAAAATTAGCAAAAGCTAAAAAAAATGAATCAGTTAAAATTCTCAGGGAAAATGAATTTCTACAGATGATTAAAAGCTAGAACTTATGAAAATATTAGAACGATACATTCTAAAGGAAAATTTTAAACCGTTTGTCGTTTCACTTATGGTTACCACTTTTGTAATGCTACTTGATAAGATAATTGATCTTTTAAATCTGATCATTGAAAAGCATCTTGATGTTCTGACGATTGTGTCAATTTTTGGATTGAGCTTACCTTTCATTATAGCACTTACAATTCCAATGGCAATATTGCTTGCATCTATAATGTCTTTTGGAAGACTCTCTGTGGATAATGAACTGATTGCTTTTAAATCTTGTGGCATAAACATTTATACACTTCTAAGACCAACCGTGATTGCAGCTCTATTTATTTCATTTTTCATGGTCTATTTTAATAATGCTGTTCTACCTGAAACGAACCATATGCTAAAAAATTTGATGATAAAAGCGAATTACCGTAGACCAGCAACAGCAATAGTTCCGGGAACCTTCAATACTATGAAAAACTATACAATTTATGTGAAGGAAAGGATAAATGATGAACTTTTTGGTATCCTAATTTATAATCGTGAGAAGGCTAAATTTCCGCAAACTATTTCTGCTAAACGTGGAAAGATCGAGTTAGCTAATGGTGGCAATAGTTTGAAGGCTATTCTTTATGAAGGTCAAATGCATGAACGCGATCAAAAAGATCCGAATAAGTACAATATCAGTGAATTTAAAAAATACACGCTTAATCTTCCTGATCTTGGATACAAGATGAACAAAGATGGAACAGATTATAGAGGTGATCGTGAACTGAGTTCTAAGGCTATGCAGAAAATAGTTAATGAAAGAAGAGATAAGATTGATTTCACACAATTAGAGGTTGAAGAAATACAAACTAGCATTGATGAAATAAATTCACAGGAGCAAGAAGATATAAACAAACAAGAATTGAAAAAGAGTTATAACAAATTAAATCTCAAAAAGGATAAAATTGTATCTTTGGAATCGGATGTTAGAAAGTATCAGGTTGAGATCCATAAAAAATACGCAATTGCATTTGCCTGTGTGATTTTTGTGCTTATCGGTGCACCGATTGGGATGATGACAAAAACTAGTGGAGTTGGAATGTCTTTTTCAGTTAGCGCTATTGTATTTTTAATCTATTATGGAGCTTTAACTCTGGGTGAAGAGTTTGCTGATAAAGGAATAGTTTCACCATTTCTCGCCATGTGGATCTCCAATATAGTATTTTGTATTGTTGGAGTTTACCTGGTAATAATTTCTGTTAGAGAAATGAAAACAATCAATCTTTCTAAAATTAAGAATAGTGTTAACAAACTCATTGGAATAAACATAAAATGAGACTATTAGATAAATACATTCTAAGAGAATATATAAAGATTTTCTTAATCATACTCTTTTCTTTCTCAGTTCTC
>CAZSOM010000191.1:0-3973 GCA_964608295.1 uncultured Candidatus Cloacimonadota bacterium | reverse complement strand
TCTAGATACATAACTACCGAATCATGATACTTCCTACTTGCTTCTTTTAGTAACCAACCATATCCCTTTTGAACAAGATAGTGTGGGTCATCCATTAATAGATTACATATATCAAAAATAATCTTTTCTTTTAATAGTCCTTTTCTTGCTGGAACTATTAAAATAACTGCAGCACTTCTTCTTACAGCAAATCTCTCATGCGTTATCCATTCTTTCAATCTACTCAAATTGTTTGGATATTCCATTAATATAAACTGAAACGCGTGAGTCATAAAATCGTCACAGTCCCACCAATCTTCAATGTATTTGTATAACCATTTTTCGAAAACATCAAATGTGTTTCTATCGTATTTATTACGGCTATAATATACTATTTCATAAGCGATTATTGTTGCATCCCGTGTTCTCTTTTTTAACAATAATTCACATAGACTATATATCTCAAAAATATCCAGCTGACTAATTTCCTTTTTATACTTTTTAGCTACATCTCTAAATAATTTTGTCTTCCTGCCAACAATCTCATTTGTATCTTTTAAAATATTTTCTATTAAATCCATTATCTTTTCCTTATACATAACCAAAGATCAATATAATATATTTAAATCAACATTAATTGTATTTTATCATTTTAGTTTTCTTATTTCTTCGTTTGGATGCGTAATTTTGTCAATTTGAATGTTAAATAGTTCTTCATCAACTTTTTGGAACTTGATCGAATCAAGATCATTCAGGTAGTTGAATATAACCATGGTGGAATCTTTACTACTGCTGATTTTACTAATTTTCATATCGTCAGAAAAGAAGATTGCTGTATCCTTATAATTCAATTTTTGTTGTTTTATGATTTCATCTTTAATAACAAGAAGTTCAGATAAATTGAAGAGAATTGATAGATATTTCTTTTCATTATCTTGCAGATCGAATTGATCAATATTCTGATCTGGTGTGCGAATTGTTAATATCGAATCATAATAAACGGAAAAAAATGGTGTGGGTTGCATTCCAAAGATTCCTGAATCATAAATATCAATTCTGAAAGCTTTTTTATTTTTTTTTATTGCTATGTTTTTTCTGAAGATGAAATTTTTATAATTTGCTTCAATTATCCCATCAATTCGGATATTTTCCCAATAATTCAAATGTGTAATTAATAATTTCTCTTTATCATTTTCAGTTGGTTTCAGAAGAAATGCACAGCTGGAAATTAAAAATAGTAAGAAAAATAAAAGAAAAAACTTATTCAGTCTCATCTTTTTTTGCTCGAATAATGAAAAAAATTCCAATCAAACTTGAAACTATCATAACGGAACTTAAAATCTGTCCCATTGTCATAAAACCGATAAGATGGCCCAGGTTTGCATCCGGTTGTCGGACAAATTCAACTGAAGTACGAAAAACACCGTACAATCCAATCCAACTCCAGAAAACTATCCCAGGTTTTTTGATTTTTCTAAACATGATATAAGTTATCGTGAAAAGTAAAATTCCTTCCAAAAAGGCTTCATAAAGTTGTGATGGGTGACGAGGAAGCTGTTTCGGATCTGAAGGAAAAACCATTGCCCAAAGTACATTAGTAGGTCTTCCCCACAATTCACCATTTACAAAGTTGCCAATTCTTCCCAGAAAAAGTGCAATTGAGGCAAATGGTGCTACTGGATCAGCTAATTCATAAAAGTTATAATTATGTTTTTTACTGAATAGATATCCAAAGATCAACACACCAATTGCACCACCATGAAATGACATTCCACCCTGCCACACAGCAAAAATATGTAAGGGATGACTTATGTAATACTGGATGTTGTAGAACAAAATATAGCCAAGTCTAGCACCTATGATCACACCAAGCATAAGATTGAAAAGAAGAGTTTCATAATCTTCTTTTTTTAGCCTGATATTCTTCATTGCGTAGCTCTTCTTAACAAAAATAAAAGCAATTGCAAAACCGACGATATAAAATAATCCATACCAGCGAATCTCGAGCATTCCGAGTTTAAATATTGTTGGATTTATATCAGGAAATTGTAGCATTTATTGTACTATTTTCCCAATTCTTTTAATTTGTTATAAAGAATCTCTACAAGTTCTTCTGTGGGAAGTTCGTGTTTTTCTCCATCTTTCATCAAATCAGGTGAGAATATCTTGATAACTTGAGTAGGAGAACCGTTTAAGCCGATCTTCTCTTCATCTAATCCCAAATCTTCAGCTGTCCATGTTTTCATTTCTATTTTCTTAGCTTTTCTCTTTCCTCTGAGAGAGGGAAAACGTGGCTCATTTATCTCTTTAACAACTGTTATAGCAACTGGAAGTGGAAGGTCTAATCTATCATAACCATCTTCCATTAGTCTTTGCAAAATGATTCTGTTATCTACTATCTCCTCAATCTTTTTCACAAAGCCTGCTTGTGGAATACCAAGATGTGTAGAAACACCAGGACCGACTTGAGCTGTGTCACCATCAATAGCTTGTTGACCAAAAAGTATAATATCAAAATCACCAATTTTTTTTATTGCTTCCGATAGAGTAAGACTGGTTGCCCAAGTATCAGCACCAGCAAATTTACGATCAGTGAGCAGTAATATTTCATCTACACCAATAGCTATAGATTCTCTGAGAGCTGATTCCACCTGCGGAGGTCCCATGCTTATTGCTGTGATCTTTCCACCATATTGCTCTTTCAATCTGATAGCTTCTTCAATTGCATAAATATCGAAAGGATTAATTATACTTTCTACACCTTCTCGAATTAAAGTATTTGTTACGGGATCAATCTTAATCTCAGTGGTATCTGGAACTTGTTTGATACAAACAATAATATTCATTCTTGCTCCTGCTATCTTTGGTTGTAGAAATCCTTTATATTCTCAATAACATAATCTTGCTGTTCTTTAGTGATTTCAGAGAATATTGGAATGGAAATAACATTTTCAGTAAGTTTTTCAGTTACAGGAAAGTCGCCTTTCTTATGGTTAAGATAAGAAAAACATTTCTGTAGATGAAGTGGAAGTGGATAATAAACTGCACATCCAATGTTTTTCGAACGTAAGAATTCTAGTAATTCATCTCTATTTTCTGCTAAAAGCGTGAATTGATGAAATATTGTTTCAGCTTTTTCATGAATTATTGGAAGCTTGATTTGAGGAACATCCCTTAATTTCTCAAAATAGTACTCTGCATTCTTTCGTCTTGCATCCGACCACCCAGAAAGGGATCTTAACTTTACAAGTAAAACGGCAGCTTGAATTGTATCAAGTCTGCTATTCAATCCAACCCATTTATGATAATACTGTGGATTCTCACCGTGAACACGAAGCATAAAAAGTTTGGAAGCCAATTCATCAGAATTGGTTAGACACATTCCTCCATCTCCCATAGCTCCCAAATTTTTACTGGGGAAAAATGATAGTGTCCCAATATCGCTTATTGTACCAGCAGTTTGACCTGCAAACTTAGCGCCAATACCCTGAGCATTATCTTCAATAACTTTCAAATTATGTTTTTTAGCAATCTTCATGATTTTGTCCATTTCGGAAGGTTGCCCAAATAAATGAACAGCTATTATTGCCTTAGTTTTTGGTGTTATTGCTGCTTCGATATTGTCAGGATCAATGTTATAAGTATCAGGTTTTACATCTACGAATACAGGCTTAGCACCTACGCGGTGAATTGTTCCGGCAGTTGCAAAAAACGTAAATGGAGTTGTGATTACTTCATCACCATCACCTATGCCTAAAGCTAATAGTGCTAACACTATTGCATCCGTACCTGATGCGCAGCCAACAGCATGTTTCACATTACAATATTTCTGCATATCTTCTTCAAATTCTTTAACTTGTGGTCCAAGTTTGTAAGCGTGAGATGTAAATACCTTTTCCATTTCGGCTTTAATATCATCCATGATCGGTTTATATTGTGCGTTCAAATCAAGCATTGGGACTTTCATAATACTTTTACTCCTCAAAGTAATCTA
>CAZSOM010000190.1:0-3986 GCA_964608295.1 uncultured Candidatus Cloacimonadota bacterium | reverse complement strand
GTGCTTCCTTTGGATATACTGTGATGGCTCGTGTATCATTGCTTATCGGACGTATCCAATTCCTGCTGGGTGACTGGCTGGGATTAGTTAAATAAGCAAGAAAGATAAATAGTAAAGCCCCTTAAAATGAGGGGCTTTTTTTTATGATCGTCGTTCTGAGGAATTCTCCCTGCTCTATGTCACACTGAGCCTGTCGAAGTGTAGAGGAATTCTTCGTAAATACCCTTGAATGAGAACTTCATCCTTCGATAAACTCAGGATGACGGAACCTTTCCCCGACACTCTGAGATATATAATTGTTGGTGTTATTAACGAAGAGTCTGGGATTTTTCTAAAACTAAATTTAATTTTTCTGTTAGTTTCACACAACTATATTTTGCAATATCTTTTGGACTTATTTTCTTACCCTTTTTCCAGAGATCATACACAGTTTCAATGTAATCTGCAATTCCACCTATGTCATCATACTGAAACATTTCTCCGCTTCCTGTTTCCTTCAATATCTTTGCAGATTCACTTTCTGTGGGGCCAACACCCAAAATTGTAACACCAGAGCCCATGTACTCAAATATCTTTGCAGGAATAATTCCTTTATTGTTCTTTACATTGTTTATCATCAGCAGTAGCATTGAAGAATTAGACATCAATTCAATTGCTCTTTGATGAGAAGTATGTTGATGAAATTTTACAATTCTGCTATCATCAAGTTTATTTAGCTGCTCTATTACTTCTTCTGATTTATTTCCCCAGAAATTCATTTTTATATCTGTCATTCCCCTTTTATTAAGTTGTAAAATAGCTTTCAAGGTTGAGATGGGATTTGATTCTGGTGGAAGTGTTCCAAAATAATTCAGATTAAAATTATCATCGACCTTTTCTTTCTTGATTTCTTGATAATTTTGGGGATCAAAACCATTTGTTATGAGATGAATTTTATCTGATGAACAATTAAGATCTACCATTGTCTTCTGAGACGCTGTAATTACAACATCACAATTTTTTACAACTTTATTTTCCAACTGCTTATCAAAGTAGCTGGTTAGTTTGAGCTGTTTGACATTTTTCAGGTAACCCATCTGAGTCCAGGGATCACGAAAATCAGCGAGCCAGTTAATATTAAATTTTTTCTTCAATTTTAATCCGACCAGGTGAGTTGAATGTGGCGGTCCTGTTGTGATTAAGGCATCATATTTGTATGCTAAGAGCTCCTGCCTGGCTGCTTGAAAAGCAAAGCGATTCCAAATCCTACGAGCATCAGGAATAACTAAATTCAACCTGATCCAGATAGATAATTTTTTCAGCCTGGAATCAGTAGAATTTATTTCCAAACTGCCATAAGGCACTTTACTCTCACCCACTTTTTTATACAGATTTCCAAAAGTTGGCGTCTTGGTTCGAATAACTTTGATATCTTTAGAAACATCTGCCAGTAGTGATCTATCAATAGCAGGATAATCCCCATCAGTTGTTGTGAGTACGACTGGTTCCCAGCCATATTGAGGTAGATATTTTATGAATCTGAGCCAGCGCTGAACTCCCACTCCACCACAAGGAGGCCAATAGTAAGTTATAATTAATATTTTTTTCATTTATTTATATACCTTTGACAATTTTGAGGTTGTTGTTCTTTTTGTCCAAAAATTTCTAGAAAGGAAAATTTGTTATGCGACCAATAGAGAGAAAAGTACTGGGAAAGATAAAAGAAAAAGGTATTACGATGGATGATGTACTGGAAATTATTGATAGTACACCTACCAGTGAGATGAAAAAAAGTTATCAGGATGACTGCCTTTTCCAATCTGATAAATATTTTGCCAAGAATATTATCAATTCACTTCTCAGGAACAGACTGATTAAACAGGAAGGTAATAAATATTTCAAGAATGAGAAAAAGAAGGAAGAGAAAGAAAAAACTACTGATCAAGAATAAATTTTTAATATTTACAGAATACTTTCTTATCTAAATTTCATTTATCAAATTGATATATTTCCAAAACAAATTATTATCAAAATTATAATTTCTGAATTCTAAGAGAAACAATTCATAAATTATTAAAAAACTACCTTATCCTATTATGTGAATCCACGAAGATACTGTCCAATATTGAATATATAGTGCCCGTAAGCGGACACATGGATTGTCTAGAAAAATTGTAACATTCTCACTATATGCGTGTTTTAGCTAATGGCACAGGAATTGCTTATTAGTATAAACAGACACATTGAGCTAAGGAGGACAAAATGTTAAAACAAATCGTGATTCTTTTATTGATTGGACTAATCAGCCCTTTATTTAGTCAAATTATTCTATCTGGTCAGCAGGAATGTACCTGCAAACCAACTCTTGAATTTTATGCGGATAACCTGGTATCAGCCAAGATCGCTGGACAGGGTTACGCGGGTGTTGCTGATATTGGTGACATCTCTTTTTCTAATATTAATCCTGCCTCATTTGATATTAAGAACGATGCTCAACTCTACTATGAATACGGTATGAAAAATAACACAACATTCTTTGCAGATATCAATAATGATGGTAATGAAGTTACTAGTTATCGTTCTGGTGTGGCTGCTGCATTTGCTTACAAATTCACAGAATATGTACGAGCCGGGTTGATCTACTCAACTAAAAGCAGTTACAACATTGATCTGGGCGAAGTTGTGAATACACACAATGGTGAAGTACTTGAGGCATTTCAACTAACCGAAAAACGTTATGTAAGATCTGTAAATCTTCCAATTTCCTACGTTCTTGAGAAATTCAGGTTTGGTGTAGGCTTGAATTTGGATATCTATCATTCTGAAATTGAAGATGTTTATCCAATGGATAACGGAACCTGGAATGACTACTGTGGTGAACTGGATTTTATTATGTTCCGACCCAAATTGGGAGCAATTTACACTCCCCTGCAGAGTTTTTCACTCGGTGTTTCTATGCTTGTTCCTACAGAAAAAAAACTAACTACTAACTGTAGCTATTTCTTATTGGAACATAATACAAACAAATTTCCCCTGGAATTTCAGGTGGGAACAAAATACTCAAGCTCCAAAATTCCATTATCGGTGCTAGTTGATTTCAGTCATAAGCATTACTCTGATATGCCTGAATACATGGATAGCAACAATTTCCATCTCGGTCTTGAATTTGCACCCATGAAAAAACTACACTTAAGAACTGGAATATTCACTAATTTCGACTATCGCAACACAGATTACACTTTTACCGATGGAGCTGGAAATGAATATGACTACTGGCAGGATTCTGAGACTTTTGTTGATAGAAAATATCTTACTTTAGGACTTACCTATTTCTGGAAAAGAACAGAGATCAATCTTGCAGTGGTAGACAGCAGCTTACTTACAGACAGTGATGTTAAACAGACTTATGCTAAACTTGGATTCACTGTTCAACTGGCACATCCTCAATAAAAATCCCTTAACTCCTAAATAGACACAATAACAAAATTAACGGGCGCAAGCCCGTTTTTTATTTCACACCACTTCGATCTTGATTCGTTTATTTATCCTTCCTTTGCTTTTGTAACCTACAATTTTTATCGTGCCGATCTCGGCAGTATTTTTTACATGAGTCCCACCATCAGCTTGCAAATCCAAATCACCGATCTTTACAACTCTGATCTCTGTGAGACCCACTGGCAGAAGGTTGATCTTGGTTCGTATCAGGTCAGGAATTTTCTCTGCTTCGGCTCGAGGTAAGACTTCAGAAGTTATAGCCAACCCTCTCTTGATCTCAGCGTTTACTTTCTCTTCAATTTCAGCGGTCATTTCAGCATTCAATTTCTCAAATTCAAAATCCAATCTACCTGCCAGAGGCTCTATATTTCCACCCGTAACCTGAGCATGATAATCTCGCCATACGACCGCACTGAGTGAATGCATTGCTGTATGTGTTCGCATCAATTTGTAGCGTCTTTCCCAATCTATTTCACCAGATATTTCAGTTCCCGCTGCCGGAAGATCACCTT
>CAZSOM010000189.1:0-4016 GCA_964608295.1 uncultured Candidatus Cloacimonadota bacterium | reverse complement strand
TCTCAACTTTCAATGGTCCTGTTATCTTCACTACAAACTGTATTGTACCTCCACGCAAAGATGCTAATTATGCTGATAAGATCTACACAACCGGCGCTGCTGGTTTCCCAGGTTGGAAGCATATTGAAGAGAAAGAAGATGGACACAAAGATTTCTCTGAAATCATCGAACATGCCAAGAAATGTGCAGCTCCAACAGAGATCGAAACAGGTACAATAGTTGGTGGATTTGCACATGAACAAGTATTTGCTTTAGCAGATAAAGTAGTTGATGCAGTAAAAAGCGGTGCTGTGAAGAAATTCGTAGTTATGGCTGGTTGCGACGGACGTCAAAAAGGTAGAAGTTATTACACAGATTTTGCTGAAGCTCTTCCTGAAGATTCAATTATCTTAACTGCCGGTTGTGCAAAATATCGTTATAATAAACTTAACCTTGGTGATATTGGTGGAATTCCACGCGTATTGGATGCTGGACAGTGTAACGATAGTTATTCACTTGCACTTATCGCTCTTAAGTTGAAAGAAGTATTTGAACTTGAAGACATCAATGATCTACCGATCGTTTATAACATAGCCTGGTATGAGCAAAAAGCTGTAATCGTACTGTTGGCACTGCTATATCTTGGTGTGAAGAATATCCATCTTGGACCAACTCTTCCAGCTTTCTTATCTCCTAATGTTGTTGATGTATTGGTTAAGAATTTTAACATTGGTGGTATTGGAACAGTTGAAGATGATATTAAATCTATGATTGGGTAGATTTTTTACAACGAACAAAAAAGAACAATAGAAAATAAATGTAGGGCAATCTTTGGATTGCCTTTTTTTATTCCATTAGTGAAGGTTGTCTCTATTAATCAAAATTTATCTGATTAATTAGATTGCTAATCTATAATTAACTGTAATATAAAAAATTAGAAAAATTTCGATTTTAAATCATAAATGTTAATAGCGACATAATTTGATTTATTTAGAAATAATCGTCGTAATTTATTAGATGCTTGTTGAACTAAATTGTTTTTGAAAATAAAATAATATGTACTGAAAAAAGTTATTGAATATCCGATTATTTGTTTGGAATCATTGATTTTTTGTACTAGTTCACTTTTTCTTAAATTATTTACATTTCTATATTTTAATCTTAATTCTGTTAATATAATATATTTAGAATTATGATCTATTACTGCAAATACCATATCCATAGTATGATATCTATTTCGTTTAGATTTTTTAGCATTTTCAACTTCATACTGATCTAAATTTACTGCAATTTCTTTAGTAAATGGTGGATTTTTACCACCTTCACTCACAATAATTTGATTAATATCTTGTAAACAAGTTGATTGGAACTGAGAAATTATTGACTTAGTTGTAGAAACGCAATATTTCCATTTAATCTGTTTTGCCATAAAGATCTATTCGTTCAAAAGCAATGTTAAATGATGAGAATATTTCCTCAATATTCGAGCCAAGATATTTGAAATCAAATTGAAATTTCTTTTCATCAATTTGTTTGGACAAATAGTATTGAACATTTTGTATAACTTCTTCTTTTTCAGCAATATATTTTATTGCACTAATCATGTCTGGATGATGGCTAGCAATTAAAAACTTAACTCCTATAGTTTTATGTAATAAGATAATTATTCGAGCATATTCCACTACCCATTGTGGATGTAGATGAGCTTCCGGTTCGTCAATAATTAAAAGCGACTTATCATTTAAGAATCCCTTTTTATATAGAAGCTGTAGAATCGCGAAAGATTTTAAACCAGTCGCACATTCCATTAAATCAAATTTCGATCCATCTTCACGCTTATATATAAATTGCATGTCAGAAAATTCGTCATCATTATCAATAATGTTACCCTTGATAATGTCAGATATTTGTATGTTTGATTGTAGATGTTCTTTACCGTAAGATTCTTTTTTTTCTAATAACTCATTAAGATCATCCCAATGTTCAATATCTCCATATGTATCTATACCAATCATCATTGGTGTATCAACATAAATAACATTTTGAATAGTATGAATGGGAATCAATGTGTTTTCTTTTCTATCTATTATGGAAACATCGAATTCTTTAAATTCAACATTTTTCCTTAATTGTTTATTGTAAAATGTTTTATATAACTCATCATAAAGAACTTGAATGGGTCTTTGTTCTTTTAATTCAAAAGTCTCTTCGATTTTTCCATTTACGAATTTCTTTAATTCAATTAATAATTCAGTAATACCGATCTCGTCATTAATACTGATGGCAGGTATTATGTCTAATAGTATTTTTCCTGATCTTTCTAGTCGAATATCTGCAAATTTTCTTTTTTTGATTTTGTTATCCAAATTATTGTATTCTTCAATTAATGAATCAATGAATAAACTAATTTGATTTTCTCCAAATAAGTCTTTACTAAAGTCATTGACTGTAAATTTTCTAAATCTGGATCGACTTGCAGCGTAGTTTTTTTTATTAGTAAAATATGATAAATCACGTGAAATAATATCTAGTGCCCTGATTACTTTTTGTAAATTTTGTTTTGTTTTTTTTTCAACAATTTTTTCAAAATTGATAGATGTTTTAAAAAGCAAATATGTTAACTTTGATAAGGTACTTTTTCCACTTCCATTTGCTCCTGCGACAACAGTTATTCCATTTAAAGCAATATGGGCTTTATTAATTGCTCTAAAGTTTTTAACGCTAATATCTATTTGATTACTATTCATAATATTTATCCCAAAAATCCATCACTTTTCGTCAAGTAATTCATTATAAAACCAAGCAAATTTTCCTTTGATGTCGATCCAAACAAACAAAACTGCCAGATTTTCAAATCCTGGCAGGTTTATATTAGTTCGTGCAAATTCGCGGTTACAAACTTACATCATCTCAACGTTATATTTTGTTTTTAATTCTTGGAGTTTCCCAAAATACGCTTCGTTTTGTTTTTTGCTGCGAAATTCATTTGTAACCTGTGTTTTCACATCTTCAAATTTTGCTTCCATAGCTTTTTCTTTAGCGTTCAACTTGATGATATGATAACCAAATTGAGTTTTCACAGGTTTACTAATCTCACCAACTTTCAGAGTAAAAGCAACTGATTCGTATTTGGGAACCATTTGACCACGAGGATACATTCCCAATTCTCCACCTTTCTGGCTGGAAGGGCATTTGGAATGTTCTTTGGCAGCATCTTCAAATTTGATATCGTTTTTCAAAAGCTTTCCATGAATTTCGTTAATAAGCTCTTCATCATCTACAAGAATATGACTTGTATTAGTTGAATCGGGTAGATCGTATTTGCTTTTATTCTCATTGAAATATTCCTCAATCTCAGTTTCAATTATTCCAATTCCTTTCATAGTTGTATTGATATTTACTTGTGTGAGCATAACTTCTTTCATTCGCGCCATCTCGTTTTGAAATTCAGCAGTTTCTTCAATTTTACTGTCAATTGCATCTGCCAGGTAAAGATTTTGGTTGATCATTTCTTCCAGTAGTTTTTTCTTTCCTTCCTCATTATTAAGCTGAGCTGAACGCTCTGGTCCCAAACTTTTTAAAAATTGTTCCAGATCAAATTGTGTGATCTCTTTTCCATTAACTTTTGCTAGTACTTTGTTTTCCATTATATTTTCCTATTTATTTTTTATTTGTGTCAACCAAATGAGTTGGGTTAATGTGTCAAAGAGTAAATTATTAGCCATTTCAGGATATACAATTTGCTTTCAATTATTAATAATATTTCTAAATCAAATTATAAAGAAAGCGTCCTGAAAGTAATTAAAGGAATCAATAATTTTTTTATTTGCCATTGTAAAATATTTAGTTATATTAATAATAAAAAAAAGAAAAGATGGTTTTTGGTTAACAACTGAGAGCTAAGATTAAGGGAGAAAAGAATGGAACATTTAACAAAAGAGACTTTTCAGACAAAAGTTTATAATTATGAAGCAAACAAAGATTGGAAATTTGAAGGTGATAAACCATGTATAATTGATTTTTATGCAGATTGGTGT
>CAZSOM010000188.1:0-4032 GCA_964608295.1 uncultured Candidatus Cloacimonadota bacterium | reverse complement strand
GCAAATCTGTAAGTTCAGGAATTTATTATTATAAGTTGAATGTGAATGGTAAAACTGAAGCATCGAAGAAATGTTTGCTGTTGAAATGAAAGATGCTGCTAACAAGCGTATCATTGGCTTTTTTCAATTATTAATTTATAATTAATAATTATTTTTATGATTGCTAATACTATAATAGAAAAGGTAATTGATTTAAAATGAAGAATATAATATTAACTTCGAAAGGTATCGTAAATCTTCAAATTGCAAAGCATTTGTTAACTGTGTTACGAAAACCTGCAGACGAATCAAAATTTGGAATTATCGTAAACGGAGCTGACACAATTGAAGAAAAAGCGAAAAAAGCTGAAAAAAGATTTTTTAGAGCAAAACTACTGGGTTTTAAATTAATTGATATTATTGATCTTGAATTATTTGATGTTACAAAATTAGAGAAATATGATTGTATAGAAATTGCAGGTGGAAATCCTTTTAGAATATTAAGTGTTTTCAAAAGAACAAAAGCAGACCAAATTATTACTAAATTGGGGAAATCTGGTAAAATAGTAATTGGTGCGAGTGGTGGAAGCTTTGTTCTATCTCCAAACTTAAATTTTATAAATTTCATTGAGCCAAAATTAAATTACAATAATTCTGATTTGTCAGCATTAAATTTATTTCCAAATGAAATCTTTCCTCACTTTGATTCTTATTGGCAATACAATTCTAAATTAGAAAAATCTTCGAAAGAATATGAAAGAATTAATGAAATCTCACTTATTAAAATAAATGATGATCAAGCTGTTTATATGAACGGAGACAAATTAGTTATAGAAGCAATCTAATAAGCGTGTCGTTCAAAAGAAATTTGAAACTTGAAATTAGAAAGGGAGAATATTTAATGAAGATTATGTCTTATATTCTATTACTGATATGTTTAGCTTCAATTTTAAGCGCATCAGAGAAATTGAGTATTTCAGTATTTTACAAAGAAAAGAAACCATCACAACAGGTCCTGGCAAAAGTCGATTCACTTTTAAATAATTATCTGGATTCATATCAGGTTCAGTATTACAATATCGAAGATACAAAAAATACCGCTGTAATTAATGAACTTGGATTACCAGCAACACACTTTCCGTTTGCAATTGTAATAGATGGTAAATTCACAGCAGAAATTGAGGATAAAACAATTTCCTTTATCCATTTTCCTTTATTCATGAAAGGGATTGGACGTCATGAAGGAAATTGGTCTTTGGATGATTTGCAGAAAGTTTTGGAAAACAATAAACTGCTAGCTGATGAAAATATTCTCCCAGTCCTTGCTGAGGAAAATGAAGAAAGTGAGTGTGAAGATTAGATGAAAGATCAATACTCAAATAATCCACTACACGGCATAACTTTGGAGAAAATCGTTAACAACCTTGTAGAACATTTTGGTTGGGATGAATTGGGACAACGCATCAAAATAAAATATTTCCAAAATGAACCTTTTGAGCCTTCTATTTCATTCGCATTCTTCAAAGTTTATTGTCATAATCTGGGAGTATTTTTCTCTAAGGTTATCTATAACCGATCTTTGGGCTTCTTCAAGACTTCTAAAAACACCAACAACCCAACCTGTTTCCCTTGCATAAGCTCGAAACATTCTTGATAGACCAAACATAATGTCTTGAGGAGCGGCTATAGCCATAACCAAATTGGGATTGATTATTGCTACTTGCTTATCTTTTTCTGCGACAAGTTTTACTTCAGCACTCGAAATTTGAACTTGTTTCACTTCGGTATAATCTGATATCCCATATAAGTATCTTCTTATTTTTTCTTCAGATGAAAACCTTTTAGCAAGACCATCTAAGATCTCTTGCCCAGTGACAACACCTTCACCTTTCATTATGAATCCTAAACCACCATCTGTACTTTTAATAATAATAGGCATAATTTGCTCCTAAAGATTATTCAAATCTCAAATCTAACATTGTGAAGTACTTCAAATTTTGCAGTTTAGTTTCCTTATATCTTCGTTAGTTAGTAACATTTCATGAGTAAATCAATTGAAGAATATTTTTTCTGTCAACTCAAATAATATCTTGCAAAAAATAATAAATATATTCCTTTTGTGGTATAGTATACAATATACTTGCGAGGTGAAATGGTGAAAAAGATTTTAATTCAAGTTCACGAGTTGATGAGAACAAAGCATTATACCTGAAAAGGAGCTATAAGTTAAATGAATGATCAACACACAAATAATCCACTACACGGAATAACGTTGGAGAAAATCGTCATCAACCTTGTAGAACATTTTGGTTGGGATGAATTGGGACGACGCATCAAAATAAAATGTTTCCAAAATGAACCTTCCGTGAAATCCAGCCTTAAATTTCTGAGGAAGACAGATTGGGCTAGAAAGAAAGTTGAAGATTTGTACATAAAATTGAAGAAACGTGTATAAAGAAAATGAGGGATTTGAAATTAGAATTAGGAAAATATAATTTGATAGGACAGAAAGTGAAATCTCTAACTGTCACCCTGAGCGAAGACGAAGGGTAAAAGAATATAATTTCCAACATGCTTCCAGTCCTTCGACTACGCTCAGGATGACACAAGCTGGAAGTGCCCGGTAATCTGTCACCTGGAATGGTACTGATGAAAATGATAAGAACGTTTCCTCAGGAATTTATCTTTATAAATTGAATATTGGTGACAAAACTGAAGCAATTAAAAAATGTTTGCTTTTAAAATGAATGGATTGGAGAAGAAAATGCTGCCAATTTAATTCTGATCAAACTTAATCAAATTGGAACACTTACAGAAACCAGGAAGATGCTGATATTGAAATGATGGGGTAAAATAAATTAGTTAGATTTTAAGAACTCTACTCAGTAATTTGTTAACAATAGAGTAGACATCAGTTTTATTTTCATAAACTTCATCAATGATCTTTTCAATTTCATAATTCTCATTCACAATTTGATTTGTTCTTTCTAATAATTTGTTATGAGCGATCTGCTTTAATTCCATTTCCAGTCTTTTCTTGCGGTTGATATCAAAAAGTTTCGTTTCGTTGAGATACAGGTAATGCTGATGAATAGTCTTGCCAAGATCTTCAATACCTTTGTTGTCACGAGCAATAACTTGGCAGATCGGAGCAAGATGTTCTTTGGTCTCTCCCAAATTCTGCAGCATTTCAATTTCCAACACAGTTCGCTCTACACCATCTTTATCAGCTTTATTCACCACAAATATATCAGCAATTTCCATCACGCCCGCTTTGATAGCCTGGATCTCATCACCCATACCGGGAATCAGGATCAGAAGTGTTGTATCAACATTCTTAACAACTTCAATCTCCGATTGTCCAACTCCAACTGTCTCGATGAAAACGAAGTCACAACCGAATGCATCCAAAATTTTTACAGCATCACTGGTTGCAGAAGAGATCCCACCAAGATGTCCACGTGAAGCCATGCTTCTTATGAAAACGTTATCATCGGTTGAGTGTTTTTGTAATCTAATCCGGTCTCCTAGAATAGCGCCACCGGAAAATGGACTAGTAGGATCAACAGCAATAACGCCTACTTTGAAATTTTGGTTTCTAAAATTTGTGATAAGTTTATCAGTAAGAGTACTCTTCCCTACTCCGGGTGCTCCGGTTATTCCAATGATGTAAGCATTTCCTAAATGAGGAGAAATTAGTTTAATTATCTTTTCATTTTCGTTGGTATTTTCACACAATGATATTAATTTGGCAGTCGCTACAACGTTACCTTTCAACAATTTTTCAACCAGATCCTCAATATTATATTTCTTCATAATTCCACTTGGAAAGCACTATAATTAATTTGTTAAAATCATTAATGTAATCAGCTGTAACATCAACCTGCAGAAATGGTTCTCTCTTATTAGGTGTAGTATAATTGCACCAGCCCTCAAATGATTCCAGGATATAACCCAGATAAATAAGCTCTTCGCGTGGAACCTCGATTTTCAACCTATGTGTTCCATCATTTAAAGTTTTCCTGTCTGCAATTGAAAATTTCATTACACCCT
>CAZSOM010000187.1:0-4057 GCA_964608295.1 uncultured Candidatus Cloacimonadota bacterium | reverse complement strand
CTGAAAATATAGAATATGATGATGGTGAAGCTACAAACGAAATGCCTTTGATGATTGGTGGAGGAGTATCTTATCGAATTGGAGAGGGTTTAACCCTTACAGCAGATTATGAAACTCGTGCTTATGGAGAAAGTAATTTAAACTTACATGAAGATGATTTGAACCAGATAAGGGTTGGTATAGAAAATATCTTTGTTACAGATTTCGTAGTTATTCCACTTCGAGTAGGCTACCAAACTGTTCCAACTCTAATGGTAGACTCTAATAATGATCCAATTATTGGTAATGGTTTTTCTTTCGGAACCGGACTGATTTTTGAGAGGTTTGCTTTTGATACAGCATTTACTATAGCAATTAATGAGAATAAAAGATTATCAGGCGGGAATCAAGTTAATACATATTCAAAATTAATATTCTCTGGGATACTATATTTTTAAAATTCGGAGGAATTTGATGAAAAGGTTATTCTTACTTTTACTGCTGATATATTTAGTTTTTCAAATCAATCTGCTTCATGCAAAAAAAGCACCAGACTGGGTAACTAACAGACCGATTGATAATGAGTATTACATTGGTATTGGTCATGCTTCCAAGATCAAAGGACAAAACGATCATATAGAAAAAGCAGCTAGTGAAGCATTAAAGAATTTAGCTTCTGAGATCATTGTTAACATCTCAGGGGAAGTTGTGAGCAGTATGATTGAAAAATCCGGTATGCTGGAAGAAGAACTGAAATCCAAGATCCGCTCCACAACAGAAGCTGAATTAGAAGATTATGAACTGGTAGAACAGTGGCAGGATAAGAAGGAATATTGGATCTACTATCGTCTATCTAAAATCAAATATCGTCTAGCAAGAGAAGAAAAAATAGAAAAAGCCATTAGTTTAGCCTTAGATCTGTTTTCCAAAGCAAAAGAAAATGAACAGAATAAAGAGTATGATAAAGCTTTACTCTCCTATCTGCAAGCGCTAAAACCTATCGAAAAATATATTGGCGAGACCTTGAAAACACACTATCAAGGGAAAGAAATTTTTTTAAATAATGAGATCTATTTTTCCATTCAAAATTTACTTTCTAATATTGAATTAAGTCCTGTTACAAATAATATATCTGCCAAAAGAAATAAAGCAGTTAAGCAGCCAATTAAAGTGAAGGCGATCCACAATGAGAATGAACCCATATCCATTTCTAACTTACCCATAGCATTCAGTTTCAAGCGTGGGGAAGGTGACTTGATAGAGAGTGTGAAAACAAATATGGATGGAATCGCATCAACAAAAATCAGTAAAATAACATCATCAGAAAAAATGCAGATTCTTAATGCAGAACTAGATATTTCCAAATTGATCAACCAGGACAGTACATCTTTTGTTTATCAGAATATTCTCAAGACCTTTCCAATTCCTTCAACTCGTATCATTCTCAATGTAAGTGGATTACTGATTTACGTGGAATCTGAAGAGATAAATTTTGGTAAGGAACTTGCTGTTTTGCATATAGAGCCCAAGCTGAAAGAGAGTTTCGCTGAAAACGGATTCTCATTCACAGATGAAATGGGAAAAGCTGATATTTTTATTACTATCAAGGCAAGAACACGAGAAGGTTCGGAAATGTTTGGTATGTATTCAGCCTTTGTTGATGTTACTGTATCAGCCCTGGAAATGTCTTCCGGTGAAGAGATCTACAAAAATGTCTTCAATAATGTGACAGGTCAGGGTGTGAGTAATGAAAAAGCAGGCTTTAAAGCTTTTGAAAATGCTGCTGAAAAAATCTCAAACAATATGGTTCCAAAAATTATTCAAACTGCTGGTCAATGAGCAATACTAAACAGAAAATAAGAATAATTAAACTTTATAAAAAGTGGTATTCACTTTTAACTGTGTCTTTGCTGTTAACATTGATAATCAGCTTTTTCAGTTCAACTCCTTTTTTACAGGATATGGAATTGAAGATGCTGGATTATCGTTTCCAACTAGATTCTGTCCCAGCCAAAGCAGATACAAATATTGTAATAATTGCAATTGATGATAGTAGTTTAGACTTCTTTAGAGATAACGGAATTTCCTGGCCCTGGCCTCGTTCATTTTATGGATATGTAGTTAACTATCTCACAACAGCAGGAGCTCGCTCTGTTATTTTTGATATGCAATTTTATGAAGAAGATATAGAGAGAGAAGAAACTACTGCCGAGGAGACTGATCACGTTTTTGCTGAAGCTATCAAAAATAACGGGAATGTCTATCTTGGAGTACAATTGCTTAAAGATAAAAATGATATTCATTCCAGAGTTTACGACTTTTCAATTGCTGGAAAGAGCATGGACATTCCTGCCTTTCAAGGCATTCGAGCTCCGATAGAACCATTCTTGTTGAGTAACAGATCCATAGGTGTTATTAATACAGCTCCCGATAATGATGGTATGATACGCAGAATAGGTTTACTTTTCAAATTGAGATTTCATTACCTGGCACAAATGGCATATCGTATCTGGCTGGATCAATATGATAATTCTGAAAATATTGAGATCCCTCTGGATAAAGATGGAAATTATCTCTTGAACTGGTACGGACAAAATGCATTTAAAACCTATCCTTTCCGGGCACTCATTTCGTCGGCTTCTGCCTATATGGGAGATTATGAACCAATGCTTCCCTTAGAGGTATTTCGTGATAAACATGTTATCTTTGGTGCAACTGCTGCTGGATTGTATGATCTGAAATCAAATTCTTATTCGAAAGTTATGCCCGGCATGGGAATATGGGCGACAGCCTTAAGTAACTATATTAATCAAGATTTTATTATTGTTGCGACTGGTTTGTGTAATTTTCTTATCACACTTTTGCTGGTTTTTCTTATCATGTTCTTGATTTCAAATTTTTTGCCTACCAGAGCGAATATTATAATTTTTCTACTTCTCCTCTTAGTACTGTTCACTAATTTCTTTTTATGGAAATTCTCTCGAATCCAATTGAATTTTACAATGCAGATCTTTGGATTCATGCTCTCATATCTGATCATCAATACACTGAGTTATCTTTTGGAAGGGAAATCCAGACGTGAGATCAGGAAGATCTTTTCGCGTTATCTTCATCCTGATGTGATTAAACAACTTGAAGATGAACCCCATAAAGTGCAGCTTGGTGGAAAAGAAATCAATGCGACGGTACTTTATACAGACATTTACAATTTCACTACTCTTTCCGAAACTAAAACACCTTCGGAATTAGTACAGGATCTTAATGAATATTTCAAAAAGCTCATCGATTTCGTTTTTCAATATGAAGGTTTATTGGATAAATACACAGGTGATGGGATTATGGCTTTATTTGGAGCACCAATTGAGCGGGAAGATCATGCGCTTCTAGCTTGCAGTACTGCTTTTGCTCACAAACAGCTTAGAGAAGAATTAGAACAAAAGCAAGAGCTTTCAGCAACAGATAATCTGCATTTGCAAACCCGGATTGGAATAAATTCCGGTCAGCTTGTGGCAGGAAATATTGGTGGAGAAAAACGTATGGATTATACTGCGATTGGTGATGCAGTGAACTTGGCTGCTCGTCTGGAAGGAGTTAATAAACTATACCAGACAAATATCATAATTAGTGAGACAACCTACGAGCAGGTTAAAGAGAAATTTATCTGTCGTGAACTTGATTCCTTGATGGTGAAAGGGAAAACTAAACCAACCTTGATCTATGAGCTCATTGATGTTATCACGGATGAAATTGATTCAGCCAAATATGAATGGATAGAAATTTACAAGAAAGCATTAACATTTTATAGAAAAGGAAATTGGCAGAAAGCAGGAGAAATATTCGAAGAACTCTCAAATGAACCACACAATGATAATGCTTCACAAGTTATGTTTACAAGATGTATGTATTTCCTGGAGTATCCTCCTAAAAAGTGGGATGGCGTTCTAAAATTGGATGTGAAATAAACCTTGCAAATGGTCTTTGACCTTTGCAATGGTTGTTTGATAATGTTTCATCATTGTGAAGTTTTTCAGCCATCAGTAAGGTAGTTCGTAAAATATTTCTTCTGATGCAAGAAGTA
>CAZSOM010000186.1:0-4063 GCA_964608295.1 uncultured Candidatus Cloacimonadota bacterium | reverse complement strand
CACTTGAAATTTATAAAGATTGGTTGCTTTCTCTTAAAATTCTTGATCCTGCTTGTGGCAGCGGTGCATTTCTAAATCAAGCTCTAAACTTTTTGATTGATGAACACAATTTCATAATTGAACTCGAAACGGATTTACGAAAGGGACAACTTTCAATTTTTGATATTGATACAGCAGTTTTGGAAAACAATCTTTTTGGTGTTGATATCAACGAAGAATCAGTTGAAATTGCTAAACTTTCACTTTGGTTGAAAACTGCCAAAAAAGGAAGAAAATTAACAGATTTGAGTAAACACATTAAATGCGGAAATTCTTTAATTGATGACCCTGAAATTGCCGGAGATAAAGCTTTTGACTGGAATGAAGAATTTCCTGAAGTATTTCAGCAGATGGATAAAAAAGCGTGGCATGTAACTACAGCTACCCACAATTCTCGCTACTCGGAACGCATGCATAATTACAATGTCACCGTTGGCGAACCAATTGCTATATCTGACGAAGATGCTGTTTTAATTGCAGAAACAATTGCGAATATAATTAAAGAAGATAATTTGAAAATCCCCGCTCTGAATATTTGCAACGATCATCTGCATATGCTAATTGTCTGTGAAGAAAAAGAACTAACGAAAATTGTTGGGAAGATAAAAGCAATAACAGCGAAAGAATACAATCGAAAAAATGGTATCTCGATTCCTGCCCTCCCCGAGTTATCGGGAACAAAAGAACAGGCATCTACCTCTCCCGAATACTCGGACACAGGGGAACAGATCGCTACCGATTCCAATTCCGAATACACGGTCATAACAAGGGAACATGTTCCCTTGTCCGTAGGGGCAAAGAAACCGGAAAATCTCGAACATGTTCCCTTGTCGGCAGGACATAAAAAGTATTCTTCTCTCTGGACACAGAAATTCGGCAGAAAAAAAATTACTACGAACCAGCAGCTAAATAACACCCTGAACTACATTCGTAACAACCGAAACAAGCACGAACTTGCTGATAACGAAACACTGGGAAAGCTAATATCTGGTATGACCTGTTCTCTGGAACATGCTTTCAGAATGGAGTATAAGGGTGGATTTGATATTGTAATTGGTAATCCACCGTATGTTGTTTTAAGTTCATTTCAAAATTCTGAATTTGAATATTTGCATAAAAGATTTAAAACATCATTTGGGCGATTAAATACATTTGCATTATTTATTGAAAAAATAACAGAATTAATTCAAGCAAAAAGCAGAGTTGGTTTAATCATACCAGATTCATTATGTCTTATTGATTACTACACAAATTTAAGAAAATATCTTTTAGACAATTACTCGATTAACACATTAATTGAATTAGGGAATGGTATATTCAGTGACGCCACTGTTCCGGCATTGATTATCATATTTCAAGGTAGTAAACTACAAAATTATAGTACTAATATTTGCTCTTCAATAAAATCTTTTTTAATTGAAGATTTCAATAAAATTACTCAGGATTATTTTTACGAAACTCCAAAATATTCTTTCAATCTTCATTTGGATGATGTATTCTTAAAACTAAATCAATTAGTGAAAGAAAAAAAAGCATTTAGTTTAAAGCATTTTCTTCAAATAAAAATTGGTGTATGCACTGGAAATAATAAGAAGTTTATCTTGGATGATGCAAAATTTAGTAATTCAAAAAGAGTATTGAAAGGGAAAAATATTAATAAGTACGAATTGTTTTGGGATAATCTTTTCATCAATTATGATAGAAACCAATTACTCCGCGCAAGAAATGAAGACATTTTTTTGAAAAGTGAAAAACTCGTAATGAGACAAACTTCTGATAAATTAATTTTGACGTATGACTCTAATCAGTTTTATACAATTGATTCTTTGTTCATATTATATCCCCTAGTTGATGACCTAAGCCTAAAATATTGTTTAGCTATATTAAATTCAAAATTGTTAAACAGACAGTATCAAAAACTCAATCCTGAAGCAAAACGAGTATTTGCTCAAGTTAAGATTGATTATGTAAATGAATTACCAATAATAAAGATTGATCCAAAATCCCAAAAACCATTCATCGAAAAAGCAGATACAATGCTTTCCTTGAATAAACAAAAACAGGAAAAGATCAATAATTTCCTGCATCGTATGGAAACCAATTTTGAGATTGAAAAATTTACAAATAAAATGAAAGCATTTTATGATTATGATTTCAAAACTTTGATTTCTGAATTGAACAAGAAAAAGATAAACCTTTCACTCTCTAAACAAGATGATTGGGAAGAATATTTCAATAATTTTAAAACAGATATTAATGAATTACAAAAGCAAATTAATAAAACAGATGAAGAAATTGATAATATGGTTTATGAGCTTTACGGTTTAACCAAAGAGGAAATCGAGATTGTTGAAAAAGGATAACGAAGCCCCTAACAAGTGTTTCCACAATAATCAAGGAGATAAGATGGATAAATTTTGGTTACTAATTTTTCTGATACTACTTTTATCTGTGACATTACACGCAGATTACAAGGGAGCATATTCTGAGCTGTTTTTTAACCGGCAGCCCAGTTCAAGAGCAGAGGCAATGGGTAGAGGATATGTAACAATTGATAGTGATATGGATGCATATTTTTATAATCCGGCAGGTATTGCCAATATCAATTTCGTGGATGTAAAGTTTACTACATCCAATCCCTATTATTATCATGAAAATGCCAGATATTACCAATTTGGATTGGGGTACAATTTATATAATTTTATAATAGGATTGAATCTTAATCTTATGACTTATGGTGAAGAGTACTCTGTGATAAATGAGGAGTACCCATTCGGACCTGGAACTAATAAAGTAACACCTTATTTATCCAATTACACTTTAACTATGGCTACTCCATTATCAGATGCACTATCAGTTGGTTGGAATATTAATTATTTTAGTGAGAATTATGGTGATGAGTCTCATAATGCAATATTTTTTGATACAGGAATAATTTATAAACGTAAACTAATATCACTTTTTTCTTCAGAAGATGAAATATTCTTTGGTGCCAGTATAAGAAATTTTACTTTTTCCAAAGTAAAATATGATACTGATAAGGAAGAACTTCCAGCAATTTCTCGTTTTGGGATCAGTTATTCATTTCTACCGGAAATAAATGATAGCACTGTTGAAGTATTATGTCAGGCTGAGTATCAATATTTACTTAATTATGATTATCGGGATGGTCTGCATCTGGGCTTGGAAACAAAACTCATTGAATTAGTAGCTTTAAGGTGCGGATATTATTATGAGAATATTGATGATCATGATCATGACAACAACGAAGATCATCTTTCCCAGTTTACTTATGGTCTCGGGCTTGATATACCCATCTATAAATTCACTGATTATCCCATACGTCTTCAAATTGATTTTACTTCTTTACCACAGGAAAGTTACATTACTTATTGGTCAGATTTTGATAATTTCAATTCATTTACAGTTAAGCTATCATGGCATAAATAGCATAAAATAAAACCAAAAGTTCAGTGTAAAAATATTGACACTAATATTTGCGTCTATCAAAATTGTATTCGGTTTAATTAACTGAACCTGAACAAAGATTATTGGAAAGATCAAAGTATTAAATCTGAAAGTATCCTACTAATAATTTGAATATTAAGCTTAAAATTTCTATCCAATGATCACAGAAATAATTGATTTGCACCTTTGTTTTTTGCATGCTACTTCATTTAAAGTTAATTGAAAAATTTAAAATAAAATGGAGGTAACAATGATGAAAAAGAATGGTTTGGTAATCTTAGCAATTATGGTTATTCCTTTAGCCATATTTGCCTTAGTCGGTGAAGTAACCGTAACCTATCCCAATAGCGGAGAAGAACTTTACATTGCTGACGCTGCTGATATCATAAGAAGTGTTAAAGATTATGGATTAACTCGTTTAAATTCACCAGAAAATCTCACAATAACTATGATAGGTAACGATGTTCATTTAAACTGGGATGTTATACAGGATGCATTATTTTATAATATTTATCGTTCGAATTTTCCTGATTCCGTATATTGCTTGATAGATACA
>CAZSOM010000185.1:0-4081 GCA_964608295.1 uncultured Candidatus Cloacimonadota bacterium | reverse complement strand
TATAAATGGAGGTGGCATTTATTGTTATTATAGTTCCCCCCAGATATTAAATTGCAACATAACTGCAAATAATTCTGATTTTCGGGGTGGTGGAATTTATTTAGAGAATTCAAGCACAATTATTGAAAATAGTAAGATTTATAATAATTCTACCTATGGGGGAGGAGGAGGTATTGGATGTTATTTTTCTAATGCAATCATCAAAAATAATAAAATATATAATAATACAACTGATTGTGAAGGAGGAGGTATAAGTTTCTATTATTCAAAACCTATTCTTGAACATTGTCACATTACTAATAATTTAGCATCTCATGGAGGTGGTGTTTCCATGGTTTTTAATGATAGTGATTTTTCATTAATTAACAATGTTTTTGATAATAATCAAGCACAAAACGGAGGAGCTCTTTATTATAATGCTGAATCACATGGGGAAATAATAAATAATCTTGTTTATAATAATAATGCACTTATTGGTGGTGGATTTTACATTAATACATCTTACGGGAATGTCGGTTGGCCGGAATTTATAAATTGTACAATTATAAATAATTATGCCGAGTCAAATGGTGGAGGAATATATTTTCAATTCAGAACAAATTCAACTTTCACAAATTCAATTTTCTGGGAAAATGAAGCAAATATTGGTAGTCAGGTTTGTATCGGTAGCAATTCTTCCAACCCTAATTTTAATTATTCAGATATTGAAGATGGTTTTAATGGTTTTGGCTTTACTGGAAACGCTTCAATTGAAGATTATGATGGTGAATATGAAAATAATATTTTTCTTGATCCATTGTTCATGGAACCTGTAACAAATAATTTCCACCTTTTACAAAATTCTCCGTGTATAAATGCTGGTATACCTGATACTACAGGTTTGAATCTTCCCGAATATGATCTTGACGGAGAATCAAGAATATATGATGGAATAATTGATATGGGTTGTTATGAATGGCAAGGAACCCAGATTAATGATGAGGAATTAGCAATTATGAATTGGAAATTATCAAATTATCCCAATCCTTTTAATCCATCTACTACTATTTCGTTTGAATTAAACACCGAAACTACAGATGACACCGAATTAGTAATCTACAATTTGAAAGGAAAAAAAGTGAAAGACCTATCCCCGAGCTTGTGTCATCCTGAGTTTATCGAAGGACGAGGGGAAAACACTTTTTCAGTCTCTTGGAACGGAACTGATCAAAACAACCAACAAGTTGCCAGTGGAATATATTTTTATCAATTAAGATCAGGTGATATTGAAGTTAGCAAGAAGATGCTATTGTTGAAGTAGGATTTAAAATCTGTCCCCCTTTGCAAGGGGGAATTAAAAGGGGTTTTAACATAGCAAAGGATAACAATATATTAAGTTTGCGTTTCCCCTTTTTTCTTTACATATTAACTGGGTTGACAATTTCTTTACCAGCTTGAAATTAGCTGTAAATTAGATTCCGTTACGACGGAAAATGAGGATAAAATGTTAAGTAGTAAAGAAATTAGAAAACAGTTTATAGAATTCTTTGAGAGCAAGCAGCATAAAGCTGTTCGATCTGCTCCTGTGATACCAATTGATGATCCAACTTTACTTTTCACAAATGCTGGTATGAACCAGTTTAAGAACATTTTTCTGGGACAAGTTGAGCCAAAATATACTAGAGTTGTAGATAGTCAAAAATGTATTCGTGCCGGTGGAAAACACAATGATTTGGATGAGGTTGGTAGAGATGGTTATCATCATACTTTCTTTGAAATGCTGGGAAATTGGAGCTTTGGAGACTATTATAAAAAGGAAGCAATTTCCTGGGCATGGGAGCTGCTAACCGATGTTTGGAAATTACCGAAAAACCTGCTCTATGCAACTGTTCACACTTCTGATGAGGAAGCTTATAAAATTTGGGAAGGTGAAACCGATATTGATAAGGCTCACATTGAATACCACGATGATAAGGATAATTTCTGGGAAATGGGAAATACCGGTCCTTGTGGTCCATGTTCGGAAATTCATATTGATAGAGGACCTAAGTATTGCAACTTGCAGGATGATCCGAATCATACCTGTAAAGTAAATGGAGATTGCCATAGATACATTGAACTTTGGAACCTGGTTTTCATCCAGTTCAATCGAGATGAAAAAGGTACATTGCATCCGCTGGATAAAAAATATGTCGATACAGGAGCCGGTTTTGAACGGATCTGCCAGGTTTTGCAAAATACCGATTCCAATTATCACACCGATCTTTTCATGCCGATCATTGAAGAGATTGAGAATATATCAGGGGCTAAGTATCACAAGGATGAGCGTGGTACATCACATCGTGTGATTGCTGATCACGTTCGAGCTCTCAGTTTTGCTTTAGCTGAAGGTGGCTTGCCTTCCAATGAGGGACGTGGTTATGTTCTACGTAGAATTTTACGTCGTGCTGCCCGGCATGGACATTTATTGGGATTGAAAAAGCCTTTCCTGCATGAACTTGTAGAAACTGTGATCAAAGTTATGGGTGATCATTTTGTGGAATTGAAAGAGAAAAGAACTCACATCAAAATGATCATCAAAGCAGAGGAAGAAAGATTTAATGAAACTTTGGATAAAGGATTGGCAAAATTCAAGGAAATCACAATTGAGCTGAAAGAAAACATAATACCTGGTACTGCTGCATTTCAGCTTTATGACACTTTTGGCTTTCCACTTGATCTTACCAAAATAATGGCAGAAGAAAAGGGTTTAACCGTGGATGAAGAAGGCTTTCAAACTGAAATGGAAAAACAAAAACAGAGAGCACGGAAAGCTGGAAAGTTTGAACTGAAATTAGATGATACTGATTGGACTGAGCTAAAAACAGCGACTGAAACTGAATTTCTGGGTTATAATGAAACAACTTCAATCTGCTTAATCCAAAAATATAATATTGATTCAGATAACAATGTAAAAATAGTATTGGATCGCACTCCGTATTATGCCGAATCAGGTGGTCAAGTTGGTGATGCCGGTAAAATTCATAACGCAGATTGCGAGATGATAATAACAGATGTGAAAAAAGATAATGATTTATTCATTCACCTGGGAAAATTAAAATCAGGTGTGATTAATGATAAAGAAGTTACGGCTGAGATTGATATAGACAGACGTAAAAGTATAGCTCGAAATCACACAGCTACTCACCTTTTACATAAAGCATTACGAGATGTATTGGGTGATCATGTTCAACAGAAAGGTTCGCTGGTTCACCCTGATCATCTGCGTTTTGATTTCACTCATTTCCAGCAGGTCAGTAAGCAAGAACTGGATATGATTGAAAGATCTGTAAATACTAAAGTAAGAGAATGTATTGCCTTAGATACTGAGATCAAAGGCATTGACGAAGCCAGACAAGACGGAGCAATGGCTCTTTTCGGAGAAAAATACGGAGAAAACGTGCGTGTGATTTCTATCGGAGATTATTCTAAAGAGCTTTGCGGTGGAACACATTTACGATTTACCGGTGAAATAGGTTTCTTTAAAATTACATCCGAATCTTCCATCGCAGCCGGCATCCGCAGGATCGAAGCAATCACAGGAGAAAAAGCTGAGCAGTATATCAAGTTGATGGAAGATGAGATAGATGAGATTGGACGGCAACTAAATACACCTGCCAGTGGTGTGATGGAAAAAATCGAGAAGATGATGGCAGATAATAAAAAGCTACATATCCAGATGAAGGCAATTCGGGTAAAATCTGCCGGAAGTGTTTTGGATGAGATGATCTCAAAAGCTATGGATATGAACGGAGTAAAATTAGTTGTAGCAAAAGTTAATATCCCCAATCCTGGTATGTTAAGGCAGATTGGTGATCAACTAAAAGATAAAATGAAATCCGGAATAGGAGTGCTATTTACCGATTCAGGTGGGAAGGTTTCAATTATTACTATCGTAACGAAAGATCTAACTGATAAATACCATGCAGGTAAAATTATAGGAAAAGTAGCAGAACTTGTTGGTGGTAGAGGTGGTGGACGACCTGATATGGCAATGGCTGGTGGGAAGAATGTGGATAAGATTCAAGCTGCAATAGCAAGAGTTCCGGAAATAATTAAAGAT
>CAZSOM010000184.1:0-4099 GCA_964608295.1 uncultured Candidatus Cloacimonadota bacterium | reverse complement strand
ACTTCTTATCGGTATGAGTAGATTGCACTTTTAACAATGTATTTTTTATTATCCTATTGTATCGCCATCCAATAGAAACTAATATCGTTATAAGAAACAAGATTTTCTGCCAAATTAGAAATTCATAATTCAACAATATTACATTTAGAGCTACGAGTATAAAAATAGAAGCTATTGTAGTGTACTTAGGGAAATTTATACTGAGCATCTTTTCGGTTAATATCCATGAAATAATAAAAGCTGATATTGAACCAAGCATAAGAGCAATAGGAATTCCAACTAAACCGAGAGATTTTAAAAGGTAGGGAAGTGATCCGATTGTGACGAAAACCCTGATTGCGATTGTTACAGTTATCCAGTATGTTTTCTTTTTTACTTCCGGTCCTATTCCAATAATTTGTCTGAGAATTTCTAAAAGAGAATTAATTGAAAGAAAACCTACTACCATAAAAGCACTTAGATAATCTTTTGTAGAAATAAATACAATAATTTCTTTGGCAAAAAGTGATATCAATATAGATGCAAAGCATAACCCGACCAAGAAAAAATTAAAAATTCTTTTTGTGTCCCTACTAAAGTTACCGGTTGCTACTTGTTCATACAGATATGGACGCCAGACCATTTTGAAACTATAGCTGATAATCGCAAATATGGACACAACCCTTAGAGCTAAAGAATACAACCCCAAATCTGCATAGGAAAGATTTTTTTGCACAATATAATTAGCCCAAGGATTTTGGAACCCTAAAATTAGTAACCCCGGAAGCAAAGGTAAGGAAAAGAGCAATAACTTTGATAGAATTTTTCTATCAAATGAAAAAGATAGATATTTTCTTAAGTAAATTGAAATAGTTACAATACCAAATATTTCTGCGGCAATATTACCCCAAAATATACCGCTGATCCCAATTTTTACAACAACCACGAGCAGAATGATAGTAGATAACCTGATTAAAACCTGAAAAAGATTTATCATTAAAAATACTTTTGGCTTTTTCTCGAATCGCATCATCACGCTGAAATAAGAATATATTGCATTCAACGGTAACCAAAATAAAACTACATAATAGGTGTTACCATTATGTTCAATGTTTAGAAAATTGGCAGAAATATAATTTTTGAATATCAGAAGTATGGTTACAAAAAAGATAGATGAAAATAAGTTGAACCAAAGACCAGTCGAAACAAGAACATTTCTCTCATTATCATTTTCGTAATCATAGAAATATCTTCCTACCGCAGTATATATTTCCATACTGATAAAAAAGATAATAAACATACCAGCTGAGCGATACATTTCAACTATTCCAAAATCCTCAGGGCTAAATATCCTTGTATATATTGGAACAAGTAAGAAACCAATGAATTTACTTAAAATTGGGATAATTCCGTATATCCCGAAATGTTTTAAAAATTTTAACACGCTATCTCTTTATTCTTTCCAAATACTTATCCCATTCACCAATATCTATCCAGGATTTTTCACTAACAGGAAATACCCCTACTCTACCATTCCTGGCATTGATTTTTTCAATAAGATCGGTTATGTGGAAAAATTCATTTTGTGGGATCTCATCAATAAGATGCGGTTCCAGGATATACATCCCCGAGTTTATTAGGTAACTAAGTTGCGGCTTTTCTTGTAGTGACAATAACCTGCCGTCTTCTCCGGTTTCTAGAGTTCCATAGGGGATGGGATAATGACGAAATGAGCCTACAATGGTCAGCTCATTTTTATACTCTTTATGATATTTATAAATCTCGCGATAGTCATCCTTTATAATAATATCACAGTTGGAGATGAAAAAGGTTTTATTAATTTGTCCATTGAGAAGATGCAAGCTCCCTGCAGTTCCCAGAGGCTTATCTTCGTGGAAAAATTCAACGTCATAAGTTTTATCCAATTTATTAAAATAATCTTCAATCATGGCTGCTTTATAGTTTACAGAAAAATAGAATCTATTACACCCTATTTCTTGAAAATTGGCAATGATGTGCTCCGCAATGGTTTTTTCATCAAGAGGAATTAAAGGTTTAGGGATAATATTGGTAAGAGGTTGCATTCTACTTCCCTTTCCTCCTGCCATGATAATTACAGGAAGATCCAGTTTTTCTTCATTTCTTTTTTTATCTTCAAAAAGATCATCCCAGAATAGTACATCTACCAGTTTATTACTTTCATCAACAACTGGCATACATTCCGTTTTGTATCTCAGCATCACAGATTTGATTTCAGATGGTTCATCCCCCTGTGCGGCAACTTTTATTTTCTCTCTGAAAATTTCTGAAACCGGAGTATCCAGGGGATAATTCTTGATTATTGCTCTTTGCAAATCACCCAAACTGACTAAGTTTACAAAATTTTCTGATTCTATTACCAGCAAGAGACGAACAAATAGTTCATCCATTTTCTTTAGCGTTTCAAGAATTGTTGTATTTTTATTAATTGTGATTCTATTTATTTTTTCAGAAATCATTTTATATCCCTATACTTAAGTAATTTATTGTTACTTACTGGCTTAAATTTTAACTCCCACTGCTTTATCACTTCATTATAAACATCTTGGTTGTGGATTTTTTTCCCAATATAAAATTTATTTTCAATATTCTTTGAAAAACTTTTTTTAAATTTATATTTAGAATCGTCTTTTGTTATACCTCCTCCAATAGAGTAATAGCATACATTCAAAGCTTTTAATTGTTTAATTAATTCAAACCTCAAAAAACTATTCGGAGCAACTTTAAAATAATCTGCAAGAGTTCCACCTACAAATCCATAGGCGTAATGATTCCCAAAATAATTCAGTTCTGCTGAAATGATCTTACCTTGATAATGGATAAAACTAAATAAAGAATTATCCGGCAGCAGGCTTAAAATATTTTGAAAATAGCTTTCCGAGAAATAGTAGAACTCATCTGCGCCATTCCTGTCCATTGTGGAGTAATATACTTTAATGAATTCCGCCAATAATTCATCTGTCATTTCTCTACCCGGGAATGACCCAAATTCAAGATTGTTCTTTCTTCCTTTGTTAATAGATTTTCTCACACCATTGTCGAAGGACTTCATCCAAATCTCATCTAGCTCAGGACGAATATCAATAAGCACGTTATCCAAAGCGTAAATTGGTTTATCGGTAACACAAAAATCCTGATTTTTTAGGAGGGGATTATACCTGATAAATTCAGCAATAATCCTTTTTTTTGAACAATATTCTCTAAAACACTGGTAGAAGTTAATTCTAAAATCTAAATCAATACTTGATGAAACAACACCATTATAGCCATAAGCTCCCTGAATATCATAATACTCAACATCGAGACAATACCCAAGTTCGTTTACAGAATTTAGTAGAAATGGATAAAGAGCAATTTCACCTTCCTTCTCGAACACAAAGCATTGTGCAGTGCCATCACCATTTTTTTCATATAATTCATAGTATTCTGAAGTAAAATATATATCTTGTTGATCTATTGGTAAATTACTTAAGTATCTGCTCCATTCATCTTTTTCAGCTAAAGTTAAAATCTTATAGTTTGACAATACTATCCTCTTTCAGACAAGTCATAACAATGATGTTAAGATATTGGCCTACTTTAAACACGGCTTTCCTCAATACACCTTCTTTAGTAAAATGACATCTTTCATATAACTTAATTGCCTTTAAATTGTTATCCTGAACTTTAAGATAAATACGATTTAGATTAAGTGAATCAAAACCGAATTTAACTAATTTTGATACAGCCTTTGTAGCATATCCCTTACCGCTTTGATCAGGATCAAGCAATATAAATAACTCTGCGTTATTGTTAACATGATTTATGTTTTTTAAACCACATAATCCAATGAGTTCATCTTGGCTTTCAATGCCAAAAAGGCATAATTTGGAATCGGGATTTGATACTTTATTAATCCATTCCCGAGTTGATTTTTTACTAACAGGGAAAGGATGACCAGAATACATGATTTTTAAAGACTGGTCATTATTCCACTTATAAACAACTTCACAATCATCATCTTCTAAACATCTAAATTTAATCTCTACATTATTCTTCATCATCCCCTCACACTACTAGGAATATTAACAACCCTATCTTC
>CAZSOM010000183.1:0-4107 GCA_964608295.1 uncultured Candidatus Cloacimonadota bacterium | reverse complement strand
TTATATGAAAATGGCAGATTCTCTGCAGTTGGTTTTGGACTGGATCTAACCAAAAGAGAATTACAGAAAAAATTAAAATCAAAAGAACTTCCCTGGGAAAGAGCCAAAGCTTTTGATGGTGCAGCACTTTTCAGCCAGTTTGTAAAGATAAGCGAGATCAGCACAGATCTGGTAATTGAATTGGAAATCAATGGCAAGCTTGTTCAATCAGGCAGTATTCAGCAGATGATCTATAAACCGGATCAGATTCTGGCAGAAATCCAAACCTTTATTAGTTTGAACGATGGTGATATCGTGATGACAGGTACTCCCAAAGGTGTGGGAGTTGTGAACAAAGGTTCTGCTTTTATTGGTAGAATTCTGGAAAACAGCTCAATTTTAACAAGTGGTGAATGGTTAGCTATATAGAGTTTTATGTTTCAAAACATGAAACATTAATTTAATAGCTAGAGTTTGTTATGGAAAAACTAGAGCATCAAGGAAGTGCTTACTGTTAAAATGATTTTTTGGAAAGTTTAATGCATGTTAAATATTTAGTTAAATTCTAGAATATAGGAGATTGCTATGAAAAAAACTCTTTTATGCTTAATTCTACTTACAATATTCAGTCTATTATTAAATGCTGAAGATCCTTTTTTAATCAGAGAAAACACCAATTTCAATTATAACAATAACTCCATAACATTAGAAGACGGTGTCGTGAGTGTGTGGAGCGATACTAAGACCAGTGTCTGGAATCTCTACGCGCAAAAAGTTGATGCAGCTGGGAATAAACTCTGGAATAATGGTCAACCACTTTTAATTGATGAAAACCAAGGTAGTTATCCAACTTATACTCGTATTGTAAAAACGAACGATAATTGTATTATCATTGCCTGGATTCAGTTCTTTAATCCGGATGATTATCGACTTTATGCTCAAAAAGTAAGTAGTTCCGGTCAACTTCTCTGGTCACAAAACGATGAATTGATCCTGGAAGCTGATTTTTATCCTCGAATTTACCTGATCGCAAATGAATCAGATGGTGCATATATTATTTATGACAATTACGAAACCGATGAAGTTCAGGGGATAAATCTTGATGCAAATGCCAACGATCTCTGGGCTGCAAATCCTAATCCACTTTTTGGAGATGTAAGTATCAGAGATATAAAATCTGATAATAATGGCGGTGTAATAATAAATTATAATGAATTATCAGGTAATGAAAACCTTTTTGCTGCCAGAATCAATTCTGATCGTGAGATGCTCTGGAATGAGATTGTAGCTATTACACTACCCAGCTATTATTATCCGGAAATTGTCGCAGTTGGATCAAGTGATTTCATTATCTGGTGGCGTTGGGAAAATAATGTTATTGGTCAACGTATTGGTTTGAATGGGAATCTTTACTGGGGAGCAGAAGGAATGGTTATCAATAATGAAGTTGTTTACACTAATTCCCGCACTTTGTTGTTAGGTAGTAACAACAGTTTTTTCATGGCCTACACCATCGAAACTTCTCCACCAAGTAATGATCAAATATTCAAAATAATAAAGATCGATCTGGATGGGAATGCTTTATGGAACAATGGTACAACCTTGGCCAGTTCATATTGCTATCATGTAGATTTATTCACTAATTCAAATCAGGATTGTTTTATCACTTGGTATAATGATGATTCTATGTTCGCACAAAAAGTAGATACTGATGGTAACAAACTCTGGGGTGATGAAGGAATTGTCATTGCTTCGGAATTTGAGTTTGAATGGACACAAGGAGGGTTTCGAATAAACGAATTGGATGGGCAACCGTTCTGTACCTGGCAACCAATCAAAAATGGTAAATCATTTCTGAAATATCAAGCCCTGGATACTAATGGAAATTTGCTACTTCCTGAGGATGGAGTTGAAATTCAAAGTGGAAATTATTCTTACATCGAACATTATCAGTTGATCGGAAACGATGAATCCAGCTATAATTTATGGGAAGATTATAGATCTGGTCAAAAAAGAATTTTCGCTCAGCGCTTAGCAGCTAATGGTGCAAATTATTTTCCTACAGACGGAATAGCTATTACAGATAATGCTTTTCACCATCAGGAATATTTTAGAGTAAAAGCTTTGCCTGAAGGTGGAGTGATAATCGTTTGGAATGAAGTGAAAGAAAATGAAACGTTAAAACGTGTACGCTGGCAGATTTTAAATCCTGACGGAACTGTAAATAATCCCAATGGAAACGATATCACGGTGGACGTTGTAGACGACCAAACTAATCCGCAAGTTGATATTGTTGATGGGAATATCAATATCTTTTGGCTGGAAAATGAAAGTATCAAAGCTCAGAAGCTTGTTGATTATACACCTGTCTGGGGCAGTAACGGATCACTCCTGATTGAAAGTGGTAATACTAGTTCTTATCGAATAGCTGGAAATTATTTATACTTCGACTATATGGATAATTACTATTTTCATCATATTGATGAAAACGGTAATCTTTCCGGTAGCTGGCCTTCAGCTGGCGTGGGAACAAATACAACAAATTCCCATCTTGAAGATATGATCGAACACGATGGTGATCTGATCTATACTTGGCGCATTTACGGTTCTAATAAAGTTTATGCATTTCAGATTCTTTCTGACACAGGCCAATACAATTTTACTGGAGATGGCTTTATCATTTCGGAAGGAGAGGATTATTATTATCATGATTTTTTGTTTGATGGATGTGTTAATCTTATCCATGAGGATGAAACAAGTCACAATATTTTAATGGAACGTTATGATCTGCAGGGAAATACTATTTGGAATGATGTCATGATTCAAAACAATTATTATTATAACAGATTGAAAGCTACAAAACTTGGCGATAATTTCCTGGTTTCCTGGTGTACAAATTTTGATGAAACCACAAGTTCATATATTATGCGTATGATCGATTCTGAAGGCAATCCCATTATATCTAATCTATCAAACGATGATTTTTTAATCAATTCTGAACGTAGAGACTATCAAATTGTATCTACAACTGATACCGATGCTTCTATTCTATTTAAAAGAGGTTATGATGTTGGTTCCGAAACTACTTTCTTTTTCAGTGGATTGGTTTCTTATCAGGTCAATGTAAGTGATGTGCCCATATCGGAAGATGAAATTGTGAGTTCTAATGTAATCCAACTTTACAATTTTCCCAATCCGTTCAATCCAAAAACAACAATTACATTCTCAATTCCCGATGAAAGTAAAATAGAATTATCCATTTTTAACATCAAAGGACAAAAGATAAAATCACTTTTAAACGACCAAATCACAGCAGGAGAGCATTCAATTAATTGGGACGGAAAAGATGATGCAGGGAAGAAAGTAAGCTCAGGTGTTTATCTTTACAAGCTTCATGTAAATGATAAAACTGAATTAATTAAGAGATGTTTGTTGTTGAAATGAAAGATGCTGCTAACAAGCGTGTCGGTTGATCAAGCTGGTCAGTACTTTTGGAGCTTTTTCGGAGGTTGCTAACCAGACTGACGATAGTAGCTGATAATTGTAGTACAATGTATGTATATGGAGGTATTATGCCTAGTATTTACATAATCATGGGTAATCAGAATAAAAGAAAATCATCAATTATAAGATGTTTAACAGGTACCCCAAGAAAGAAAAAAATTAAACTAAAAACAATCTCTAGTTATATTGATATTTATGTTACAATATCGTCACTACAAGAAGCAAATATACAACCTACAGATTTTATTACGCTTGTTAATGAAAATAATTATGATAATGTTCTCTGTTGCTTGTGGATTAGGGATAAAATAACTGACAACAATGTGTCTTATCCTAATGGAGTGTCATACATCAATAAGTTCTTAAATGCAGGTTGGTCGATTGAATTTGTAGATGTTTTGGGTATTGAAGCAGATCAAGAGCTGATTGATCAATTGGGAGAAATACATTGTGAATTTCATCCTAGATCGGCAGAAAACCCTTCAAATCAAACCGCAGCAGAAATCAGATCAAATTGGGGATGGGCATAACAAGCGTGTCGTCGGTTTGGTCTCGCAGTACTCTCGTCTTGAACCTTCCGGTTCAAGGTTTGGGTTGTTTGTTTTCGGCTGGAATCATTCTGAT
>CAZSOM010000182.1:0-4124 GCA_964608295.1 uncultured Candidatus Cloacimonadota bacterium | reverse complement strand
ATAATCGAATTCTTGATTATGTATAACGATTCCATCTAATCGATTTCGTATTTCAATATTTGAACCGTATGTTGAAATTACATACTGTGGTTCATCATTAATAACAAAATTTGAAAATCTTTGATAATCTGGTGACTGGGTTGTATATGTACTTGAGATTTGCCAAATAATGTCTTCGAGATCAGGATCAAGACATTTATAAACTCGTCCATTATTTGAATCATTCCATACCGAGAAAACCATTCCATATTCTAGATAAGTGTCATCCTCAGAAGTAACTAAATCAATCACACCTTACCCTTGCCAAATAATTATATCATAAGGGATGTTACCATAAATGATTTTTTTTTTAAAAGAATTATATGAATGCCATGATCCACCACCTGAGGAACCACCACCATATTCATATATACCAGAGCTAATGTGAGAATTGGGATGAACATAGTCACAATCAGGTATTGTACAAATGAATTCAATTTGATCAGATAATTCAAATATAGATAAATAACTTTCAATACTTCCATCATAATATCCACCACCACTTTCTTCAGAATCAACATGAATACCGAGATTTAGAAATTTTGCGTCATCTACATCAATAACAGAAATGTGAGTAATTTCAAAAAACCATGCAGGAAATTCTGGTTCGAAATCTTCCATTGAATAAACATATTGCTGATGAAGAGTGAAAGATGGTAAATTATAAATACGCAATGTAGTTTCATGCTGGCCTGTTTGATTGGCTGTTACTAAAAAATTGTTAACACAATCGCTAAAAATATTGAAATTCAATAAAGTTACATCATTCATTTCTTCATGAAATAAAATCTGGTTACCATTATGATTGTAACAATTCACTATCCAGTAATGTTCCCCAATTTCATTGCTAGAAAATGCGGTGAAAATATTATCAATACCATCATTATCATAATCAAATAATTTAATATCTACAAAATCACCATCACCATTAATCAACATGGAGCGAAGCGGAATGCTGATTAATGTTCCGCGCGTGCTGTGAAATTTAATTGATACGCTTGTTAAAAGCATCTTACTCATTTCAACAGTAAACATTTTTTCATTACTTCTATTCTGTCATTAATATTCAATTTATAGAAATAAACACCTGAACTCAATGTTTTTCCTGATTTATCAGTACCATTCCAAGTAAATATATGTTCACCTTTTGCTAGGTTATTATTTACAATAGTCTTAACCCTCTGTCCTTTTACATTGGAGACATATAGTTCAATTTTGCTATCTTCAAGAATTGAAAAAGAGATAGTAGTAGATGGGTTGAATGGATTGGGGAAAGTACTCAGTGAGTAATCATCACTTGGTAGAAGGTCATCATCAATATTTAATTGATCAGTATATTTTAATAGAGTATTATTATTACCAAAGAAATACCCAATATTATTAAAGAAATAAATGTCTCTAATATAAGGATTAGATGTATACTCTAAGATGAATGTATCCCCTAGATCTGTACTTCTATAAATCCCTCCTGAGCCCTCAGCAGCCCAAATTGTTGAATCGTTTTGAAAATTCACTGCATAACAATAACCTGGTATGTAAAGGTGTGTATAATTTAGGCAATTGTCTGTCGTCAATAGAACAAAGGGAGCAATACAACTAAAACAAAGTAGAACCCCATTTTGCTCAGTTCTAAAAGTTAACGAGTATACAGCGCTCACCTCAAGATTAGGGTTATCCATAGCAATCCAATTTTCACCAGCATCAGAAGTATAAAGAACATTTCCTACTGTTGCTTCATATTGACATCCTGCCCAACCGATTGAATCATTTAAGAAGAAAAAAGTAGTTATTCTATAATTAACAGGTATGTTAGGGGGTATATACATTTGAGGAACTTCAATTGAGTCCCAAGAAAATCCACCATCTATTGTTTTATAGAGATTTGGTAATGAGTCGGCAGATGCGAATGTATTTATAAACCCAATGTTTTCATCGATAAAATAATAAGATGTAACATCTTCAATATCAATGATAAAGTCAGTCATGTTCTGCCATGTATGTCCGCCATCACTAGTTTTATAAAAACTATTGTAATCTTCATAGTCACTTAGGGTGAGCCATCCATTTAAAAGATCGGTCATAAAAATTGATGTAATCGGATCAAAATCATCGCTGAAATTGAAGATCATATCCCAACTGTCACCACCATCGGAAGTAAAATAAATTTCACGTCCAGCACTAAATTTTTTATCTATTACCCATCCTTCTGTTGAAGAAATGAAACTACCTGAAACCATAGCCGTATTATCAAGTATAGGTGATACATCATTCCACTCCTGGGCGAATAGAGGTGAAGATATTAAAAATATGATAATCATCCACTTAATCATTTTCTCCTCCCATTCTTTTAGTTGCTTTTAATGTTGGGCAGCTGCCACGCTCTCCTTGTTTCTCTTCTTACTTGGCTGTGGAGCTGTGTGTTAGGCACAATCTCATTTCAATAATAACATTTTTTTCGATATTAACACACCTTCATCAGATTTTAATTGATATAAATAAACACCTGATGATACCTGATTTTGATAGTTATCGGTTCCGTCCCAAATAATGGGCATTTGATTTCGACAGTTAAAGGTTCTAATCTTTTCTCCTTTGATATTGAATATTTCAATAACAGGATTTGCGATAGTAATAGGCAAGTCGTAACTGATTGTAGTTACGGGGTTGAATGGATTAGGATAATTTATTAATTCGTAATTAATAATTTCTAATTCGTAATTGTTTATATTACTACCCCCGGGGATACCATACATTGTAGCTGAATTACCAAAGTATAAATTTTCAGCATTATTAATCATGATTTCATCTTCATCATCATTATTAAAATCACCGAGATTACAAAAAATTCTACAAGTGCTTGAATTGAAAGCAAGCGAATCAATTGTAATATCCGAAGATGTTTCAAAAAATTCTGAACCAAAATAAATATCCAATAAATTATTATCAAAATCATAGAATAATACATCATCATATTCATCACTATTAATATTTGTATACTCTAAATAACCTGATAATGAATAATTTAAACTAAGATTTCCATCATAATTACCAAGAAAAATACCTGCAAATGAAATAAGAACATCATCAAACCCATCATTATTAACATCTCCTTTAGCATAATTAATTAAAGGATAATTCCCTATATCAAAAACTTCACTTGTAATAAAATCCGGTATTGTATCAATAATTTCTCCGCCAAGATAAACTTCGAAATAGACAGGACCACCCATTGTTTCATCTCTGCTGGCAATTAAATCATCATAACCATCCCCGTTTATATCACCAACTGCTCTTGATCTGCCAAATTCTTCTTCAATATTTCCTTGAATTTGAAAATCAGGAGTTGCACTCAATTCTTCACCACCTAGAAAAATCTGAACTAATCCATTCCACCATAAAGAAGGACCTTCTCCCCATGTGAGCAAATCATCATAACCATCATTATTGAAATCATAGCCTCCATTGAAGCCTGTTAAATACAATGCAGTGGGATCAGGGACATAGTCTTCACCATGAAGAACTAATTCAGGATCAAGGTCTATTTCTTCTCCTCCTAAACATATATAAACATCACCTGGATCAAAATCGTTTGTTGCTTTACCAAATACAATATCTTTGTAACCATCACCATTTAAATCACCACCCCAGCTTGGATATCCAGCACCAAAAGGAACTTCTATTTCAAAATTATATTGAGATGTTGGATTTTGCGATCCCAGATAAAAAAAGTATTTCCATTCATAATAATTAGTCAGAAGAATAAAATCATCATATCCATCGTTGTTAATATCACTTCCATCACTGTTCAAATTCACACAATTAAAAGTTTCACCTTCTGGCATTTCCCATGTTACAATTTCTTCTAATGTTTCTTGTGAATGAAGAAGACTACAATACATTAAAGTTATGATAAGAATTAAGAATTTGATTTCATTTTTCATCACACCTCCAATTATATTCTTACATTCTATATACATATCCACAAAATAATCTAATTGTGACGCTATCACTCGATTTTTTACTTTTGCTGTGCCTAATGGCGGCGTGCCACGTCATCTTGCCATGAACATTGGATTTGTTTTTCA
>CAZSOM010000181.1:0-4124 GCA_964608295.1 uncultured Candidatus Cloacimonadota bacterium | reverse complement strand
AATGATAATGTTCTTCTTTTTCATTTCTAACTTTCTGAAAATCCATGATCACATCATTGAAAGCTTCTTTCATTTCATCATAAGCAGTCCCCAAACCTTCCAATTTGAAACTACGAGAAAAATCAGCATAACGAATAGATTCCAAAAAACTTGTGAGATACATATTTGTTTTTTGCACATATTTAATGAGATCAAAGATCTGGAATAAGATCAGAACTCCCAATAAAATGGGAGTTACATTAAATCCAAATCTATAAATTGAAATAAATACTGCTAGTATCATCACAATTATCAGGATTATGCGGAAAACAATATTAACTTTAAAATTTTTATAGACCATATTTTTCCAATCTCCTGTATAAAGAAGCCCTTGTTAAACCAAGCTCTTTAGCTGCCTGGCTAATGTTACCATTATTCTTCCGCAATGCTTTTTTAATTGTTTCTCTTTCAATATCTTCAATATTATATGTCATCATAGTTCCATTTTCAATATGGCTCAAAGGGGTTTTCAGCATGAAGTCATTTGGTTGTAGAATTTTGGATTCACTCAAGATAACTGCTCTTTCTACAGCATGTTGCAATTCCCTTACATTTCCAGGCCAATTGTACTGTCGAAGTTTTTTTATAGCTGCTGAATTTATACTTTTAATGTCTTTCTTATATTTATGGGTATACTGTTTCAGAAAGTGATCGACTAACAAGGGAATATCTTCAATCCTATCTTGAAGACGAGGTAAGTTGATCTCTACTGTATTGATCCTGTAGAGCAGATCCTGGCGGAAACTTCCTTCTTTAGCCATTTTGTAGATCGGCATATTTGTTGCACATATCAGACGCACATCAACAGATTGAGTTTTATTCGAACCGACTCTCACCACTTCTCCCTTCTCAATAGCCATAAGTAATTTAGATTGCAAGGGAAGAGAAAGATTACCGATCTCATCAAGGAATAGTGTACCTCCTGAGGCTACTTCAAATCTTCCTGGTTTATCTTTTTTTGCATCGGTAAAAGAACCTTTCATATGTCCAAAAAGTTCACTTTCAAAAAGTGTTTCACTTATCGCTCCCAGATCAACACTCAAAAAAATATCTCCTCTACGATTTGAATTACGGTGAAGAGCCCTGGCAACTAATTCCTTTCCTGTCCCGTTCTCACCAAGTATCAGTACACTGGCATCTGTACATGCTACTTTTTTGATAATGTTAAAAACTTTATAGAGCTCTGCTGAATCTCCAATAAAATCTTGGAATGGTTGATCCAGCTTCTTACACAATTCATTTCTGGAAAGCCTTAATTTATCCACTTCCATCAGCGATCCACGTAATTTTAAAGCAGAAGATATCGTAGCCAATAGCTTTGCATTCTGCCAGGGTTTTAACACAAAATCTATAGCTCCAGCTTTAATGGCTTTTACAGCTCTTTCTACATCACCATAAGCAGTTATAAAAATAACAACAGCAGAAGGATCAATTTCCAAAATCTTATCTAACCAGTAAAAACCTTCTTTACCACCGATCATATCTCTTGTAAAGTTCATATCAAGTAAGATTACATCAAAACTCTCCTGTTCCATCAATCCTGGGATTCGCTCAGGATTGATCTCAGTATGAATCGATTCAACATGGTTTTTTAATAGTAACTTTAAACTGAACAGAATATCTTCATTATCATCAATGGCCAGGATCTTACCAATTTTATTCATTTATCATACTCCTTAATTAAATTTTTCATGAATTTATCTAACACAGCAACAAACTTATTATTACCAACATTTATCGTCAACAAAAAACTGTCCGTTCTCGAACAAAAAGTAGTCCGCAATCGAACATAATTCACCAATAATATTAATGCAACACCTTACTTTTTAGACACTTAAGCATTTGGCACACTATTTGCTTTAATTAATAATGAAAATAAAAAGGGGAACGAAATGGATAGAGCGATAGAAAAGAAAAAATGGACACCTAAAAAAATATTATGGATTTCACTAGGTAGCCTAATTGCAATTATGATTCTCTACAACTTGATATTTGGTGATCATTCATCTAAATTTAATGTGCAGACAGAGCGAATTTCTATTGAGGAAGTAACTAATGATCATTTCCAGGATTATATTACTCAAACAGGAACTGTTCAACCGATAAGCACGATTTACTTGGACGCAATTGAGGGTGGACGAGTTGAGGAATTACTTATCGAAGAGGGCACAATGGTTGAAAAGGATGATGTGATCTTGAGATTAAGTAACACTAACCTGCATCTTGATATTATGAACCGTGAAGCTAACCTGGCAGAACAAATTAATAATTTGCGCAAGACGCGTCTTTCTATGGAACAGAATAAATTGAGCCTTAAAAGGCAGTTACTAGATCTCAATTATCAATTAGGTATTCAAAAAAGGAACTATGAAAATAGTAAAAATCTATTTGAACAGGATTATATTTCAGATAAAGAGTTTGAAGAGACAGAAGAAAAATACACTTATTTATTTAAAAATCGGGAACTGGTTATTGAGAATCAAAAAGCAGATTCCTTATTCCGTGATATTCAGGTAGCTCAATTAGAGAATTCTGTAGATCAGATGGAAATGAATCTTGAATTTGTAAGACAGAAATTAGATAATCTCAAAGTGAAAGCACCTGTAAATGGTCTTCTGGTTTCTGTTAATGCTGAAATTGGTGAAGCCATTGGAACTGGTCAACGTTTAGGACAGATCCATGTTCTTGATGAGTTTAAAATAAGATTAGAGATTGATGAACATTACATTTCCAGAGTTAATTCCAATCTAATTGGTGAATTTGATTTTAATAACAACACCTATGGTCTAAGAATAAAAAAGATCTACCCTGAAGTACGAAATGGCAGATTTGGAGTCGACCTCGTCTTTATTGATAATGTTCCGACTCAAATTCGAACAGGACAAACTTTCCGCATAAAACTGGAATTAGGTGAATCCCAAATGGCTTTGCTTGTTCCTCGTGGTGCATTTTATCAAAGTACTGGTGGGCAGTATATTTTTGTAGTAGATCCAACTGGAAAATTCGCTGTGAAGCGTAACATTAGATTAGGACGAATGAATCCTAAATATTATGAATTACTGGAAGGACTGGAAGAAGGTGAGAAAGTTATTATTTCCAGTTATGATAACTTTGGAAAAGCAGAAAAACTAATATTAAAATAGAAATGGAGGCAAAAATGATTAAGACAGTAGATTTAACCAAATTCTATCGAACTGATGAGGTAGAAACTACAGCATTGAACAATGTGAACATGGAAATAGCGGATGGAGAATTTGTTGCGATAATGGGTCCTTCCGGATGCGGAAAATCAACCTTACTTAACTTAGTAGGCTTATTGGATAACCCTAACAAAGGAGAATTGCACTTCAACGATACTGAAGTATCAAAATACACCGAAAGAATGCGCACAAACATGAGAAAATCAAATATTGGCTTCATTTTCCAGAGTTTCAATCTGATTGATGAACTCACGGTATATGAAAATGTCGAACTTCCTCTTCTCTATATCAAGATGAGTTCAGCAGAACGCAAGAAAAGAGTTACAGAAGTTCTTGACCGGATGAAGATCGCTCACAGGGCAAAACATTTTCCACAACAACTATCCGGTGGACAACAACAGCGTGTAGCAGTTGCCCGTGCAGTTGTTACAAAACCGAAATTGATCCTGGCAGATGAGCCCACAGGTAATCTTGATTCTGCAAATGGCGAAGAAGTAATGGATCTTCTTACTCAGCTGAACGAAGAAGGAACAACAATTGTAATGGTAACACATTCACCTTCCCATGCAGAATATGCTCATAGAGTTATTCAATTGTTCGATGGTCATATTGTTACAGAAAACATTAAAAAAGAATTCCATCTGTAGTAATAATGATATTAAGCTGTTGGTTTGAGCTAGAGCCAGCGGCTTTTTAAGTCGTTTTTCAAAAAGAGGATCAGTTATTTAAATTGAAAAATTCGAACAGAATTTGATGATTTTAGGAGCGAGATATGTTCAAGAATTTTATTAAAGTTGCTTTAAGGAATTTACTAAATAGAAAATTCTATGCTATCATAAATATCCTGGGATTGGCAATTGGGCTTACGTGCACAATACTTATTGC
>CAZSOM010000180.1:0-4152 GCA_964608295.1 uncultured Candidatus Cloacimonadota bacterium | reverse complement strand
AATTGATCTTTTATCAATAATACATCCGACAGGACAGATCTGCATACACTCACCGCACTGAACGCAGGTGGAAGTACCCATAGGAAGATCATTATCAAATACAATTTTAGTATCAAATCCTCGATTTCCAAAATTTATAACTTCATTTACAACTGTTTTATTACAAGCTTCAACACATCGTCCACAACTTATACATTTCGAACGATCTACACGAATAAATTCGCTGGAATCATCAACTTCATACTTATCATCATAAAGCTGAAAACTTGGTCTTTCAATTCCGAGATAATAAGCTGCATCCTGTAATTCACAATTTCCATTTTGCTCACAGGAAAGACAATCATGCCTTCCAGAAGACAAAGCTAGATCTACAACCATTCTCTGCGCCTGAAGAACTTTTTCAGATTTAGTTGCAACGACCATTCCTTCCACAACCGGCAGATTGCAAGAAGTTTTTAGACCAGGCATTCCTTCAACCTCAACAACGCAAGCACGGCACTTCGCAGCCTTTCCAGTTTTCTCATGATAACATAGATGAGGAATGTAGATCCCGTTTCTCAAAGCTAATTGTAAAACAGTTTCTTCTGGTTTGGCTTCATAAGCTTTTCCATTAAGATAAACTATCATTTAGCTATCCTCCATATTTTATATTTATTTTTCATTTCATTCTTGCTAGAAAATCTTCTCTAAAATTATCTATAGCACTCTTGATCGGCATGTAAGGAGATTGACCCAATGCACAAAATGATGTTTTATTCATCACTTCCGAAACTCTGATCAATTCATCCAGATCAGCTTCTTTCCCCTTACCATGTCTTATCTTATTAATTAGTTTGTATAATACAGGATTGCCATTGGAACAGGGACTACATTTTCCGCATGATTCATGTCGGAAGAAACGAATAACAGACCATAGTATTTCAACCAAATCTACATCTTCGTTCATAACCAGAATAGCTCCCGAACCAAGAACTGCTGCATACTCTTTTAGACTGTTAAAATCCATCTTCACATCCAGCATTTCATTTGACAGGAACACTCCGGCAGCTCCACCGACTAAAGCAGCTTTAAAATGTTTTCCTTCTTTCATTCCTCCGCCGTATTCATCAATAATAGTTCTAAGATTTGTTCCCATTTCAGCTTCGCACAATCCTGGAAGTTTTACATCACCTATCATTGTATAAACTTTTGTTCCGGTACAACCCTTAACACCAATTGTATGGTACCATTCTGCTCCATTGTTGATGATCGAAGGAACATTGGCGATGGTCTCCACATTATTAACAACAGTTGGTTTATGCCAGGCACCTTCAACTCCCGGGAATGGCGGTTTAGAGCGCGGTGTTCCACGATTTCCTTCCATTGATTCTATGAGTGCTGTTTCTTCACCGCAAACATAAGCACCAGCTCCAATTTTGATTTTAATCTCTAAATTAAATCCGCTGCCAAAGATATTTTTGCCCAGAATACCATATTCATTTGCCTGTTTGATTGCAACTTCCAAACGATGAATACATAGTTTATATTCACCCCGAATATAAATGTAAGATTTGGAAGCACCAACTGCATAAGCTGCGATCATGATGCCTTCCAATAGTTTGTGAGGATCACCTTCCATAATTAAACGATCTTTAAAAGTTCCCGGTTCACCTTCATCTGCATTCACAACAATATACTTTTGCTCTACTTTTAAAGGAGCTGTAAAACTCCATTTGAGACCAGCTGGAAATCCTGCCCCACCTCTACCACGCAAGCCAGAAGCTTTCACTTCATCTACTACTTCAGAAGGTTTCATCTTAGTTAACACTTTTTCCCAGGCTTCATAACCGCCTACACCAACATAATCCTCAATATTCTCAGGATCTATAATACCTGAGTGCTCCAAAACTACTCGATTCTTGTAATTATAATTATACCTGTTTGTTAAAGCAGCATTCAGAAGTAATCTTTGAACAACTCTACCTTTAAGAAAATGTTCTTTCACGATTTCACTGATATCTTCTTTTTTCAGATTTGCATAGGTGATCTGATCAGGATAGACAGTCATACTGACTCCTGTACCAAAATAACCCAGTCCACCAGTTTCTAAAACATTAATTTCATTAATTAGATCATTTTTTTCTAATTCAATACGTAGAATTGATTCAATATCTTTTACACCAGCTCTCAGGCTGTTGTCATCAATTGCGACCAAAACATGGCTACGATAATATTTCATGTTTAAGCCCTCCCTTTGATCTCTGCAATGATCTTCCCTACTTTTTCTTCAGTAAGATCACCATAGACATCTTCGTTGATCATCATGGCTGGCGCATTCCCACAAATTCCCAGGCAAGCACATAGCTCTATCGTAAAAAGCCCATCTTCTGTTGTCTCCCCAACTTTCAACTTGAGGATTTTGCATAATTGCTTTAATATTTTTTCTGATCCTTTTAAGAAACATGGTGGTGATTCGCAAAGACGTATAACATTTTTTCCACGTGGTTTAGTACTGTACATTGAATAAAAAGTAAGAACACCGTAAATATGACTAAGAGACACGTCTAAATATTCGCTAATTTCTTGTACAGCCTCTTCAGAAACGTAATTCTTAGGATCAGCATCTTGAATATCATGCAAAATGTAGATCAAATTTTCTTTCATAGGAGAATAGTTATTTAATATTTTTTCGTACATGTAAACTCCTTATAGTATTATATAAATTATCCATAAATACTTTCATAATCATCTTCAGGTTCAAAACCAATACCTGGGATTTTGTTAATTGCGGAAACTGGGCAAACTTCCATACAGTTGCCGCATTTCACACAATTTACTTGTGTGATATTATATTTTTCTTCTCTATTACCCAGTATACAATCTACTGGGCATTTTCTGGAACATAAACCGCATCCTATACATTTTTCAGTATCAATGAGATAGTGCATTAGTGGAAGACAAACCTTGGCATTACAGCTTTTATCATTAATATGAGTTTCATATTCATTTCGGAAATATCGGATAGTACTGAGGACAGGATTGGGAGCAGTTTGCCCTAAACCACAAAGAGAAAGTTCACAGATCTTATGTCCTAATTTCTCCAACTCCTCAATATCACCTTGTTTTCCATTACCGGAAGTAATACGTTCCAGGATCTTATGCATCTGTTTTAAACCAACACGGCAGGGAATACATTTTCCACAAGATTCTTCCATGGTAAATTCCAAAAAGAATTTTGCTACATTTACCATACATTTATCTTCGTTCATCACGATAACTCCGCCGGAACCAACCATAGCACCAGCAGCTTTTAAAGATTCATAATCAATCTTTGTATCAAGATGATCTACTGTTAAACATCCACCGGAAGGACCACCAAGTTGAACTGCCTTAAAGTTTTTGCCATCAGGAATTCCTCCACCTACTCCATAGATCAGTTCACGCAGCGTAACACCCATCGGTACTTCTACTAGTCCGGTATTCTTTACATCACCTGTAAGAGCAAAAACTTTAGTCCCTTTACTGGTTTCCGTGCCCATGCTGGCAAACCAATCTGCACCTTTAAGGAAAATAGTACTGAGATTTGCTAGAGTTTCCACATTATTTACAACAGTAGGAGAAGACCATACACCTGAAATTGCAGGATAAGGCGGTTTAGCATTTGGAATTCCACGTCCACCTTCAATGGAAGAGATAAGCGCGGTTTCTTCACCACAAACAAAAGCACCAGCACCAGTACGCACCTCAGCATCGAAGCAGAAATCCGTGTCAAAAATATTTTCTCCAAGTAATCCCAGTTCATGCGCCTGGACTATAGCCTGCTTAATCCTGCGAATTGCCAGAGGATACTCAGCCCGAATATAGAAATATCCTTTATGAGCTCCAATTGCATAAGCAGCCAGCATCATTCCTTCTAACACTCGATGTGGATCTCCTTCTAATAATGAACGATCCATAAAGGCTCCAGGATCTCCCTCATCCCCATTACAGATCACATATTTATTATCTGCTTTCTGATCATAACAAAACTGCCATTTCTTACTTGTAGGGAAACCACCACCACCGCGACCGCGTAAACCGGATTTAGTTACAACATCGATAGTATCTTGTGGTGAATACTCGCTTAGAACTTTACCAATGGCTTCATAACCACCCAGAGCTATATACTCTTCG
>CAZSOM010000179.1:0-4168 GCA_964608295.1 uncultured Candidatus Cloacimonadota bacterium | reverse complement strand
TTTGATCGTTATTCTCTAAATTAATCCCCGAATAATTATCCTTAAATTTGCAATTTCTGATAGATAATCTATCAATTTTTCCCGAAAAAGTACCGACTGCTTCATTTGAAAAATCAATACAAATTAGTGATGAATATTCAAAAATACAGTGTTTGAAAGTACTTTCTTGCGAAGAATTATCGAAATAAATTGTTCCCCAATGATTATAACGTTCATTGTTGTCACGAGTAAAAAGAATGTTGTTTTGCTCTGTTCCCATTGCTTGAATAATCCCATTTACCCAAAACATATTAACAGCTGATTCTTCACCATTTAGCATAAAAAAATCTCCACTTACATAATTCTCATTATTTAGCAAAACAGAACTTATTTCGATATGAGTTCCCGGTAGAATTGTGAGAGTAACACCTTCATCAACAAAAATATTTCCGTCTAGAATATATGGATTATTTGTGGGTGACCAGATGGTGTCTTCCGAGATATGACCACTTACACAAAACAAAAGCGAGAAAGAAGTAATAATAATAAAAACCAAAACTAATTTAAACATAATATCTCCTTACTTTAACATCAAAATTTTCTTGGTTGCAGAAGCTTGATCTGTTTGTACTTTGTAGAAATATATTCCAGAAGATACATTATTCCCTTCATTATCTTTTCCATTCCAAACAACTGAATGTGTTCCCTGATTATTAAAACCTGAAAAAAGCTCTCTAATTTTCTGTCCTTTAATGTTATAAATTGAAATATCTACCTTACAATCGGTTAGTAAACTATAAGATATTGTAGTTATCGGATTAAATGGATTTGGATAACATAGTGTACTCAACGTGTTTTCCATTTGAAAAACAGTATCTTCACTATCAGTATTATTAGAAAGAATAGATGTCATATTCAACAGTATTCCAATGTTTTGTTCAATATTAACTGTTATGCTGGACACAGAACTATTTTCATAGAAAACACGTTCGGCAAAAATATCATAAGTTCCTGGCTGAACATTAATTTCAAAATAACCCGTGCTATCTGAGAAAGTATAATTACCCGGATCGTTATCAATTTTGAGAAAAGCATAAGAAACAGGTTCATTGGTAGTTGTTTCAAGAATATAACCTGAAATTTTTCCCGTCTGAGAAGCTGCAAATTCATAAGGACCAATATCTATTCTTGCTTGTCCACTTCCATTTCCATCGAAAACTCTTTGTTTATAATCAAAATCTATAGGGAAATAATTAGGAGTGTTAAAGCCGGTATCAATTGCCAAACTACCCTCAACAAGATGATAATCTCCATTTACAATATCTTCAAAAAGAGTTTGGGCTTGCTGTGGATCAATAAATATATTACCGCCGAGATCAATAAATTCCCAAGATTCATCAAAATCATGTATGCAGTTCCTAAACGAAACTTGAACATCATTAGAAGTATAGTCATGCAATTCCTCATTTCCGAGTAAAATGCAATTTGTAAAAACAAAATTATGATAATATAAATGTTCATCAATCACTTTTGAATTGTTTAGAATAATACTATTAAAAATAGGACTAATGACAGTAATCGCATTGTTATAAGAATGCTCGTAATTTAATTGAATATTATTATAGAAGTCTACATCACCATATATTCTTACACGACCACCATTAAATTTATTATTTATTACTTTTCCATCAGTAGAATTATTAAAAAGAATTAAGGAATCTTCTAAATAATTGTCAACTACTTCACAATAAGTATCTTCAATTGTAATATTACTGCGATTTATGAAATTATTATTTTTTATATAGATAGGAATATAGGGACCATAATAAGGATCATATTCAATTGCATAACCACAATTATAGAAATTATTGTCAAAGACATATAATGGTTCAGTATCATCCATAATCTCTATTCCATTGCTTGCGATAAAATCATTATCTATTAAATGACAAGAGCTTAAATTTATACTTCTTTCAATAGTAAAATTATTATCAGCAATCAGTGGTGGAATTGAATTTTGATTTGTTTGTCTTATGGTAATTAATGAGTTATAATCACTACCAAGATAACTATTAATATTAATATCAAAATGCATAATATTTTTAGTAAATTCAAGTTGGTTAACAAAGGTGTCAGTACCTAAAGCACCGATATTATTCAAAAATTCACAGTTTTGGATAATAGCATTCCCATTAGCTAAAAATAAAGTGAAATATCTACGATCGGATACAACTTTCATACCAGCTGAATGTTCGAATTTGCAATGCTTAAAAATATTTATTTGAGAATATATTCCTGTGTTGATGTTGCCCCAACAGTATTCTGGATCGTTTTGCAATCTTGTGAAGATTATTGGATTTTGTTCTGTTCCTTCTGCAACAATTTTCCCATCTATAAAAATGCTTTTAGCAATCGAACTACTTGAATAAGTAAAACGGAAATTTTGATAGTGATCATTATAATCTGTCAGAATTGCGCCACTTATCTTGATTTCACATCCTGGCAGTATTGTTAGTGTAACACCAGAATCAATAAAAAAATTATCAGTGATCATATATGGATTATTCTCCGGTGACCAAGTTGTATCAATTATTAAATGTCCATAAACATTTACATCAGCAAGACATAATAAAATTAAAAACAATAAGAAACAACAAAGTAAAATCTTTTTCATATAGTCTCCATTTTTACAATATTATTCTTTAAATTCTGATATTATTGTATTCTTTTGAATATTATCAATTACTATACAAACTTGACTGCGAAGTTCTTATCAAATTGTATTTTAGTCAAGTTGAAAATAATATTAAGTACTTTAATCATATCTCCTTAGATAATTATAAATTTTATGCTTCTGGAGAAAATGAAGTTTAAATCAACATATAAATTAAATGTTGGTTGACGTTTTTTTACTGCTCAATTTTTTGAATTAAAGCTTGATGAGGAGGATAAATGTTAAAGGGTTCATTTGTTGCATTAGTTACTCCATTTAAGAATAATGAGATAGATTATAATTCTCTTGAGAAACTTATTGATTTCCAGATAGAAAACAAAACAGATGGAATTCTCTTTTGCGGAACAACCGGTGAATCACCAACCCTTGCTGGTGATGAAAAAGAAAGATTGGTTCGTTTTGGAGTTAAGAAGATAGATAAGCGGATTCCAGTGATGATGGGAACAGGTACTAATAATTTACAGCATACCATTTCTGCCACGATCAAAGCTCAAGAGTGGGGAGTGGACTATGCCTTAGTAATAACTCCTTATTACAATAAACCAACTCAAAGCGGCTTGTATCAATACTTTAAAGCTGTTGCTGAAAGCACAACAATGCCAATTGTTATTTATAATGTTCCGGGAAGAACCGGAGTTAATATTCAAGAAGAGACAACGATCAGATTAGCTAATGAATTTAGCAATATCATTGGCATCAAAGAGGCAAGTGGTGATCTTGATCAGCTTTCCAGGATCGTGAAAGGTACTAAAAAAAACTTCTCTGTAATGTCAGGTGAAGATTCGTTGAATCTGCCAATCATGTCTTGCGGTGCAGATGGAGTGATCTCAGTTACAGCAAATATCCTTCCTCGTAAAGTACACGAACTGGTTGAGTTATGTTCCAATGGAAAATATGCGGATGCATTAAAAATCCATCAAGAACTAATCGAGATCAACAAGGCAATGTTCATCGAAACTAATCCCATTCCTGTTAAAGAAGCAATGCATCTGATGAAGATGATTGAAAGGGAGTTGCGTTTACCGCTTTGTAAAATGGAAGATGAAAATTTGAAGAAACTGGAAAAAGTTTTAAAAGAAAATAAAATAGTGTAGAGTGAATTGAGAAAACAAATTAGAAAAGATATTAACCTTGTTGTTTGTCCTAAAAACAAACAGCACACAGATATCATTGTGTGTGCTGCAAGTTGCGAAGACAGAAGATTCTGTAAAGAATACAGAAGGAAAATATCAGATGAAATTCTGTTAGAATTTATTGAAAAACATCCAAAATATAAATTAGTAGGAGAGCTTATGCCAACTGGGAAAACGATCAAAAAAGGTGAAAATATCTATTTGGTAATTTCAGAAGACAAACAGGTGGAAGAAGTACCGGAAAAAGAGATAATGGATAATCCGCAGAAATATCTCAAAAAACAGATCTGGTTAAAACCACCATTTCATTATGAATTGGTAG
>CAZSOM010000178.1:0-4179 GCA_964608295.1 uncultured Candidatus Cloacimonadota bacterium | reverse complement strand
TCCTGCTTCTTTTATTCTTCATGGTTTCTACTGTGTTTGTTAGAGAAAAAGGAATCCCGGTGAAAATGCCGAAAGCTGCAAGTATAGAAAAAATACCACGTAATCATTCGGCTACAATATATGTAAATAAAAATGGTGTGATCTCAATTGATGATTTTGCTGTTTCCATACCTGATGTGAAGTATGTGATGCAGAAGAAACTGGCAGAAGATTTTAACGTGCTTACTTGCTTCCGAACAGATAAGGATACAAGTTATGGTATCATGTCTGATATTTTAAATCAATTGCGGGAAGCACAAACTTTGCGTGTATATTTTGAAGCTAAGCTGCAAAGGTAGGTAAGATATGAATAAACAAACTATTGATTGGAAAGATGTTGCTGAAAGTTATTATGATAAATCAGTAAGCTTAGCAATCCTGATATTATTATTTGCTTTCATTGTATCACCTGAAATTGAAGTTAAACCTTACGATAGGACTATCAACATTACTGAAGCTATCGATATTCCACCTGAAATCAAAGAGAGAATCAAGCCACCTGAAGAGACTGTGAAGCCGGTTTTTGAAATAGTTATTGAAGAAGATCTTGATGGTGAAGATGATGAAGATATTGAGATTATTGAAACTATTGGTGTAACTTCATTAGACCCATACGAAGAGAAACTGGTAAAAATCTTAGGCTCAACAAACAAATTTGCTGTTTATGAAGATGCTCCCTTCGCTTTGAAAAAAGCTCCTTTAGATTATCCGGTTTTTGCTAAAAACGCTGGTATAGAAGGTGATGTAATTTTGCAAGTGGAAGTGTTTAAAGATGGCTCTGTCGGAGCAATTAAAATATTAAAATCATTAATGTCCGGTCCTGGTGGATTGGATGAAGCAGCCCTGAAATCAGTTAAACAATGGACATTTTCACCAGCTAAAAGTGGTGGGAAACCAGTAGCCTGTTGGGTTACTTTCTCGGTTAATTTTTCATTAAATTAAAAATCTTGGGGGATTTTTTATGAATATAAGTAAATTAAAAGTATTAATAATTCTTATGCTTCTTATCGTATTTTCTGCAAGTGCCTTTGCGAGGACTCACGACTTGCCGGTGGCAGATAAGAAATTTGATACTTCACAAGTACACAAAACGGGAAACATCTGGTTACGTGTAACTAACTATGGATTCTTCGGTTCTGGTGAAACTGACCCAAAATGGCCATCACTTGAATATCCGGGAGGTTCATCTATTGACTATTTATATCTCGGCGGATTATGGTTTGGTGCAAAAAAGGTGAGAAGAGATCATTTAGATAGAAAATATTACTGGAAAAATAATCCACCTATTGCTGATGATGATGTTGTGCTATATGGAGATTATGAGAATGGTTATAGCGATTCATTAACAGCAGTAATTGATACTTTGGTTAGTATAGGTTGTGATGGATGGCATCGAATTAACGAACTTCTTCCTGCTTATAATCCCTTAGAAACCTCCCATCTTGGATCGCAATACACAGCCCATAATTTTCAGGACAAAACAGTTACTACTTCTATACTTAATCAAAGAAAGGGTGTTGATGATGATAATGATGGTTTAATTGATGAAGATCCCTTGGGATATTCCTTTCCATTTATTCCTGCAGAATTTTTTGGAGTTGAAGGTGAAGATCCAGCAAATGTGTTCTCTGTGTATGGTGGAGATTATTTACATAGTTCAGAAATAGCAATTGGCACTGATATAATCGCAAATGAAGATAATCAATCTATCTGGTTCCCGCTTGGATTTGTAGATCTAAGTGATGAAACAAACGAGCTATATAATTTTGCAGAACCATCTGATGATGATAGTGATGGTATTGCTGATGAAGATGGATACCCAGTTTCTGAGCAAGATTTTGTTTCATATTATTATGATTATAGCCCATTCGAAAACGGTTATCCCGATTCGGATAGAGACTATAGCTCATGGGCTGGTTCGAATACACATGTTCCACTTAATATTAGAGTTCGTCAAATGAGTTATCAGTGGCATTATGATTATATAGAAAATCTCGTTTATGTTGAATTCGATATAACAAATATGAACGAACAGGATACGCTCTATGACTGTGCAATGGGAATTTACATGGATTCTGATGTTGGACCGCAATCTTTTGGAGCATCTGCAATTGCCCCTGATGATATTAGTAGTTACGTTTCGGGTCAAGGATTTGAATTTGCCTATACTTATGATGCGGATAAAGATGGTGGACTGACCAAGGGATTTGTTGGCTCTCGTGTTTGTACTCCAGATCCGGATCTATTAGAATTTGCATGTTGGACATGGACAGTAAACTGGGGCCCTGATGATTGGAATCCTCAGGCATATTCAACAACTGATAATCATACACCAAATGAAAAATACTGGTTATTGACAGGAAGAAATCCTGACACCGAAGAAGCGATTGATCTTAGGACTTATCCAAATTACCAGATCGAAAATAATCCTGGTGGTACTGACACAAGATATCTTTTTGGCTTTTATGGTGCACAATCTCATACCGGTGATACAGATGCAATAGGTGATCCTGGTTATGGAATTGATGACTACTTAGAAATAGATCCAGAGACAGGACAATATTTCAAACGCTGGAATTTACCTCCAGGTAGAACGATGAAGATCGTTATTGCTGTATTCCCAGGTGATGATCTTTTTGAATTAAAAAATACTGCGCGTTTTGCAAAATTTATTTATGGAAAAGCTCAAACACTTACTACAGTTGTTGAACCTGATATAGAACCTCATTATCAACCTCCAGAAGCACCTGACTATCCAGATATGTATGCTGAGCTTATTAATGATGGAAATGGAATTGAATTATTTTGGGACAATATATCAGAATACACTTTAGATGTTGAAGCTGTTCCTCCTAGTAACGTTGGTTGGCAAGAAGTATATTCAGGTTTAGATAGTTTTGTAGCTGAGGCTGATACAACGAATATGCCTCAAAGATTTTGGCCAAGTGTTTATGGGATTGATGAAAAAAGTCCTGAAAATAGACTTGTAAATCCATGGACTGCCTCTAGACTTAGACATGATTTTCAGGGTTATGCATTATATGGCAGATCTGGAAGTGGTATAGAAGAAAATTGGATAGAAAAAGGTAAATGGGATAAGTATGAAACCGATCAAGACTTGGAAGACTACGAGGTAAATGATAATCAAGACACTCTTTTTGTAGATTATAAGGGTGACATTGGTATTGGCACTTCTGATCAATCTCTTCCAAACAAAAGAGAAATTACCGAAGAAGATGAAAATTATTTTCATTTAGATGAGAACTATGCTCTAGTCTCGTTTGATACTGAGGTTGATGAACATGTATTTGGTAATCATATTTACGATTATATGAAAACAAAGACAACTGCGGATTCTGCTAATGTAGACGCTTTATCTGATACCGATAAGGCTTTGTACTTTGCTAATCCAGATCTACTGGAATTGCCAAACGGTGAAAATATATATCTTAAACTTTATTCTCGAAATTTAATCCCGTTATTAGGATTTGTTAGTTCTGTACTCCTTGAAGATTCTGAAAAAGTTGAAGAACTTAGAGTAAATCGACTTTCTCGAAGATACTATAACGAAATAATATCTCATCCCCCAAAAGGGATAGAGTATTATGTTGCAGTTACAGCCTGGGATAGAGGTTTTCCATCTGAGAATATTCTTTCACTTGAATCTGGTAGAACGGCTGACTTTAATATGACGATACTATTCCCGGGTCCTAGCTCAAAAACAGATATGGATGACATTTATGTTATTCCAAATCCATATATCGGGCAGAGTAAATTTGATGGTAGAAGAGAAGATGACTTTACTGGTGATAGAAGTAGAAGGATCTGGTTTGTGAACTTACCGGAGAATTGTACAATAAAGATATATACATTAGCCGGTGACTTGGTAGATAAAGTTATACATCATGGTAGTGAAGGGGTAGATGTCATTACGAACAGTGCAGCATTAAATAAGAATAACTTGAAACAAAGTGATATCACTGCAACTGGAATAGCTTCTTGGGATCTATTGTCTCATAACAATCAGATCATTGCAGCAGGTGTCTACCTGTTCTCAGTAAAAGATCATGATTCCGGTGATAATAAGGTTGGAAAATTTGTAATTATTAAGTAATTGGGTTTTAGATTCACAGATAAAAT
>CAZSOM010000177.1:0-4189 GCA_964608295.1 uncultured Candidatus Cloacimonadota bacterium | reverse complement strand
AATATTGTTGTTTCCAGAAAGAAAATTCTGGAGTCAGAAAAGAAGAAGATCCGAAAGGAAAAATTGAAAGAACTTGAACTCGGAATGATTGTGGAGGGTATAGTTACAAGACTTACTAATTTTGGAGCTTTTGTAGATATTGGTGGGGTAGACGGTCTTTTGCATATTTCACAATGTTCATGGGCTCACATTGATTCTCCATCTGAGATATTAAATATTGGTGATGAGATTAAAGCTAAGATCATTAAAATGAAAGGTGATAAAATTTCATTGAGTATGAAAGCATTACAAGAAAATCCTGTTGAAGCAACTCTTCGTGAATTAACAGAAGGTGAAGTTCTGACATGTAAAGTTGTACGTAATCTTTCTTTCGGTTCATTTGTTGAGATTAAGCCCGGCGTGGAAGGATTAATTCCAATCTCTGAACTTTCAAGGGGAAGACGTATCAATAACCCTTCTGAAGTTGTGAAAGAAGGTGATGTCGTAGAAGCTCAAATTCTTAGAATTAATCTTGAAGATCAAAAAATTTCCCTTTCATTAAAAGCACTTCAACCTGATCCTTGGGATATTATTAATGAGAGCTTCAACGAAGGTGATATCGTTTCAGGTATTATTGAGAACGTTGTAAATTTTGGTGCTTTCATCAAATTAAGTGATGGACTTACAGGTCTTCTGCCTGCTTCAAAATTGAAGATCGCAAAGATCGATCTGGACAGTAAAAATGTTGGTCAAGAATTTAAAGTAAGAGTTGTTAAAATTGATACAACGGCACGTAGAATTTCTCTGGAACCAACTGATATGCCTGAATCTTTTGATGATGATAGAGATGGCTGGCATAAATATAAGAAAGAACAAAAACAAAATAATCATGTAGACGAAGACAATCCGTTTGCAAATCTGTAAACGAAATTAATAAACTTAAGAAGCCTGCTGATTTTCCAGCAGGCTTTTTTTATTTATCTTCCTCTATCTTATCGTTAACTGATTCTACTCCTTTTTTGAAACCAATGTAACTGATGACAGAAACTATTCCAGCTAAGATAAGATGTAAAACTGTTTTGGTTGATTTTTTCATGAATATTCTCCTTTGTTTATAACTCAACTTCATTTAACAATTGGTAGTGTAAAGATAACTGTGTATAATTCTTAAATTTTCATAATAACCCGTAAACCAAATGCTCATAAAATCAGCAAGGTTTTTCTCTGATTTGAGAGCATCCAAGTTCTTTAATTTTCTATTTTAATTGCCTGATCATATTTTCAATAATATTAGTATTTATATTAAGAAAATCGTAATCAAAATGATTAGTAAAATACTCATAGTTTAACTTCCAAGAATTTATATTTAGTTCCAAATCCTTCAATCGAGAATTCAATTTTTGATTTTCTAATTGACATGAAATCGAGATATAAGGTTCCTAATACAAGATTGAAAAGGATGAATTATGAAAACAAAAAATGATATTACAAAAAACTGGCTTCCGCGCTACACAGGAACCAAATTGGATGAATTTGGAGATTACATTCTCCTCACCAATTTTTATAATTACATAGAACTTTTTGCAGAGCGTTTCCAAGTGGAAATTAAAGGAAAAGATAGTGCCATGCAAACGGCAACTTCCAACAATATCACGATCATCAATTTCGGCATAGGTAGTGCTATGGCCGCCACTGTGATGGATCTGATTTCTGCCATAAAACCGAAAGCTGCACTTTTTCTAGGGAAATGTGGCGGATTGAAAAGAAAGATCAAAGTCGGAGATTTCATTCTGCCGATCGCCGCTATTCGAGGTGAAGGAACCAGTAACGAATATTTACCTGCCGAAGTTCCAGCTTTACCATCTTTCCGATTGCAGCAGGCCGTTTCTGCTATGATAAAAAAACATTCGGTAGATTTTTGGACAGGGACAATTTATTCAACCAATCGACGGGTGTGGGAACATGATGCGGATTTCAAAAAATATCTGCGCAAGATCAGAGTTTCAGGTATAGATATGGAAACTGCTACAGTTTTCCTGGTGGGTTTTGATAACGAAATTCCACGGGGAGCTTTACTGCTGGTGTCAGATAGTCCCATGGCTCCAGGAGGAATTAAAACAAGTAAAAGTGATTCACAAGTTACCAGTCAATATGTGGGAATGCATCTGGATATTGGCATCGATGCTCTTTTGGAAATGATTAATTCTGGTGAATCTGTTAAACATTTGAGGTATTAAAACAGGGGTTTCTGCTCACGGATTTGCACGGTTAGACACTGATTAGCTCTGGACTTGACTATACGTGTGGTAATGACAGCAGAGTTAAGAATAGATGTTCTGATTCCTACGAGTAAAGTTATTGGTATCAAAAAAGGGCGATTTGTGAATCGCCCCTAATAAGATATTTTGTTTTCTGTCTTCGTCCTTCAATAAACTCAGGATGACACAAGCTCAGGCAGGATTACTTCAGATCACCACTCGAACTTCACATTTAATTGTCGTACTGCTAATGTGTCATCCACTCGTTTTACAGGAGTATTTTGTGGAGCACCTGTGAGCAGTTCAGGATGTTCTTCACATTCTTTGGCAATTTCGATCATGGCATTGATGAACTCGTCCAAGGTTTCTTTACTTTCTGTCTCAGTTGGTTCGATCATCATTGCTTCATGCACGATCAGCGGGAAGTAAATGGTAGGAGCGTGAAAGCCTTTATCCAAAATACGCTTAGCAATATCCAAAGTTTTGATGCCATATTTATCTTTCTGCCATTCTCCGCTGGCTACAAATTCGTGCATACAATAGATATCTTTGTGAGGAATTGAGTAATATTTTTCCAGGCTTTTCATTATGTAATTAGCATTGATGACAGCATTTTCCGAAATTCTGCGTAATCCGGTAGAACCGACCATTTTAATGTAGATATAAGCTCGTACATTTACTAAGAAATTACCATAGAAGGAATGAACCTTTCCTAGTGATGTTTTCTCATGACCAAAATCAAGGAAATATTTACCATCTTTCAAGCCGATAAGCGGAGTCGGTAAGAATTTGATGAGATCTTCACGAACACCAATGGGTCCTGATCCTGGTCCACCACCACCATGCGGTGTTGCAAAGGTTTTATGCAGATTGAAATGCATTATATCGAATCCGATTTGACCTGGTTTTACGATACCAAGTATAGCGTTAAAATTAGCTCCATCCATATAGAAAAGTCCATCCACAGAATGAATTATCTCGGCAATTTCTTCCACCTGCTTTTCAAATAGCCCAAGAGTGTTTGGATTTGTCAGCATAAAACCGGCAGTGTTTTCATCCACGTGTGCTTTAAGATCTTCAATATCTACCATGCCGTCAGTATTTGATTTAATTTCAACCATTTCATATCCTGCAAGTGATACACTGGCAGGATTAGTTCCATGAGCAGAATTCGGTAGAATTATCTTGGTTTTATGAATATTACCTTTGGCTTTGTGATAAGCCTTCATTACTTTTAGTCCGGTAAATTCACCATGAGCACCGGCAACAGGCTGCAGAGTCGTTTTGGCAAATCCAGAGATTTCAGCAAGAGATTCTTGTAGATCATACAGAATTTCCAGAGCACCCTGAATTGTGTCTTCATCCTGGAAAGGGTTCAGGTTATTGAAGCTGTGATTTCTGGCTAAAGTTTCATTGATCTTAGGATTATACTTCATTGTACAAGAGCCTAACGGATAAAATCCTTTCTCAATGCAATAATTCATTTGAGCTAATTCCAGAAAATGACGCATCACATCCAGTTCACTTACTTCCGGTAATTTTGCATCTCCATCTCTTTGAAATTTAGCCGGAATACAGCTTTCTAATTTAGTTTTTACATCATTAGCAGGAAGAGTGTAACCTCTACGACCGGGGCTGTGTTTTTCAAAAATTGTGCTAGCCATTATACCACCTCCTGTAGAGATTTTACAAACTCATCCAGATCTAATTTCCTCTTTTTCTCTGTTACTGCGATCAGTAGCATATTATCAAATCCAAATGGTTTCAGATCAATACCCGGAAAGATGTTTTTTGCTTTCAACATCGTAATAATTTCCTTAGCTGGAATTGGTGTTTTAATGGCAAATTCTTTGAAGAAAGGTGCATCATAAGCCATTTCAAATCCGTTTATTTCACAAACCTTTTCTGCCAGATAATGAGCTTTAGTTGTGCTTTGTACTGCAACTTCTTTT
>CAZSOM010000176.1:0-4198 GCA_964608295.1 uncultured Candidatus Cloacimonadota bacterium | reverse complement strand
ATCAGAAGCAGTCACCTCCACGATGTCTACGACATCTTCTGTATCAATATTCTCATATTTACCCATCAACAACTTAGGTAAAACTTTATACAAATTTTTAGATTTTTTTATATGTTTCACTTTTTTATCCTGAAAATCTATAGAGAAGTAAGCATCTTTTTGGAAGATCCTCAATTGACGGGATCGTTTCATTGAAATCCGGCTGGCAGTGATATTAGCAACTGCTCCATCTTCAAATTCAATTCTGGCATTAGCAATGTCAATACTCTTGGTCATCACTCCTGCTCCACTCGCACTGATCCTTTTCACTTTGCTTTCCATAAATGATAATATAAGGTCAATATCATGGATCATTAGTTCAAGTACAACTGGAATATCAGTTCCGCGTGGTGTGAACGGAGCAATCCGATGACATTCCATAAAAATCGGTTTTTTTACCTTGTCTTCAATCTCTATAATTACCGGATTAAATCTTTCGATATGGCCAACCTGGATCTTCAGGTTCTTCTCATCAGCAAGTTTAATTAGTTTATTAGCTTGTTCTAAGGTTTCTGTTATTGGTTTCTCGATGAAAACATATATCCCTTTTTTTAGTGCCCTTTCAGCAAGTTCAAAATGAGAAATTGTGGTTACGACATTAAACAGAACATCAATTTCAGCCATAAGAGAATCAAAACTATCAAATGATTTAGTTTTCAAACGTGATGCAATCTCATCAGCACGTTTTGTGTCTTTATCATAAAGCCCAACAAAATCACATTTTGAACATTCATTTAGAATTCTGGCATGGTTTTGTCCAAATTGACCAACTCCTACAATTCCAACTTTTAACATCTTAACTCCTTATAGAATAAGCTACTTTAAATTTCTAAATTATCGTATCATGTCAAGAAAAGAAAAGTATTGACTAATATTAAATCTTTTCATTTTTCTGATTTAAAATTAAAAATTAATAATCTTAAGGAGGATTTTTATGAAAAAAATATTTGTTATTTCTTCGATTTTATTGTTGTTTTTTTCAACTCAACTTTTTGCTCAAACTGGTAAATTAATAAAATTTAATAATGATACTAATAGCACTGAACCTGTTAGATATCTAAAGGATGGAGGTTCATCATATTTTGAAATTGAATATAATCTACCAAGTATTTCAATTTCCAGTAAAAACATAAATGGATTTGATTATAATTTTATTCATGTTAAAGATTTTGGTAAAATGGAGGAAGTAGGAAAACCGGCATTACCTGCACATACAGATATTATTATGTTTCCAACTAATGAAATTCCAAAAATTACTATACTTGAAGCTGAAGTCCAAACATTGGAAGGATATTATATTCATCCTACATTAGAACCTGCACGCGATACTCAAGGAGCACCTGCTCCTGAATTTGAAATTGATCAAGTAACTTATAACACAAATAAATTCTATCCAGAGAATCCTGTAGAGATAACTGATGTTCAGTATTTCAGAGAAGCTCCACTGGGTTTTGTTCAAATTAGACCAGTCCAGTTTAATCCAGTAACTAAACAAATCAAAGTGTATACAAAAATTAAATATCGTCTTGAATTCAATGGTTCTTCACAAATATACTCAGAAATTTCTAATAACAATTCAAGAAACTACACAAACCTGTTAAAAAATTATGTTTTGAATAATCAGAATATTCCTGAAGGAATAACTCACAATGAAAGTAGAGCAGGAGAAAAAAATTATATTATCATTACACATTCGGAATACCTATCTCAAGCAAATGACTTGGCGGAATGGAAAAGACAGCTTGGCTATAGCGTTGAAGTCGTTTCTCAATCCAGTTGGACGGCTGCTGAAGTTAAAACTGCAATCCATGATCGTTATGTAACCTGGACTCCGAAACCGGATTATTTTGTGATAATTGGAGATCATACTGAAAGCTATGCGGTTCCTGGTGAAATTCATGATGCTCCTGACAATAATGATTTTGCAACTGATCTATATTATGCTTGTATGGATGGTGCTAGTGACCATGTAGCGGATATGGCTTTTGGTAGAATTTCTGTGTCTAGTGCAACAGAAGCAACAACAGTAGTTCAGAAAATAATTAATTATGAAAAAACTCCCGTTGTGGATGCTTCATTTTACACAAATGGGTTGAACTGTGCCCAATATCAGGATCAAGATGATACTTATAATGTAATGGATGGATATGCTGATAGAAGATTTTGCCACACAAGTGAAGATATTAGAGATTACGTGATTGGCCAGAGTTATAATGTCGAGAGGATTTATTATACAGATACTACCTGGGATGTTACAGATTTACATTATAATAATGGTTCTTATTCTGATGGTCAACTTCTGCCTTTAGAACTTAGAAATATTGGTTTTGACTGGAGCGGCGGATCTACCGATATAACATCAGCCATAAATGCCGGTAAATTTTATGTTTTCCATCGTGATCACGGTTATGTTGGAGGAAGCGGCTGGGCTCATCCATATTATACTACATCAACAATGGATAATCTATCTAATGGAGATTTGCTTCCAGTAGTTTTTAGCATCAATTGCCATACTGGTGAATTCCAATTGTCTAATTGTTTTGCCGAAAAACTAATGCGAATGCCAAATAAGGGAGCGGTTGGAGTAGTCGCAGCATCATATTACAGTTATAGCGGTTATAATGATGGCTTCTCAGCAGGTTTGATCGATGCCATCTGGCATAATCCCGGTTTAACTCCCAATTTTGGTTCAGGTGGTGTTTTCAATCCTCCTGGTTCTTCACCTACTTCAGATATCTTTACTATGGGTGACGTAATGAATCAGGGATTAATTCGTATGATCGAAACCTGGGGTGACAATACTTATACTCACGAATTGTTCCATTATTTCGGTGATCCTGCTATGAAAATTTGGACTTCTAATCCAAACAATAATGTGATTACTGCTTCTCATGTTAGTTCATTACCTGTTGGTTCAACTTCACTTTCTATAAACGGATGCAATGCTTCTGATGGTTTGGCAACATTGGTTTTCAACGATGAACTGGTAGGTGAAATAACACTTTCCGGAGGTTCCGGTACAATTACATTTCCTGCTTTAACAAATGATGCATCCACAGCCACACTTACAATTTCCAAACATAATTATAAACCATACACATCAAGTATTACTATATTAGATGCAGTTCCAGACATTACAGTTAGTCCAACTTCATTTTCAGAAACACTTGGTCTAAATGCAACTCAGGATAGAACATTATCAATTACAAATGATGGAGAAAGTGGTTCATTATTGAATTATGATATCATTATTGAAGAATCTGCTACTAGAAATATTTCAGGATCTACTTTTACAAGCACTGAAACAGAGTATGAACCAGATACTACTTTTGATCTTCACTTAACAATTTATAATGCGAGCACTGATACTGAGTGGCTTGATGAAGCTACACTTGATTTTCCAAATAATGTAACTGTGAATAGTACAACAAATTTCGTTGGTGGAACTGCAGGTGATCTCGTAAGCAATGGTTTTACGGGCAATGGAGTTGAAATAGTCTGGTCAGATACAAACGGGAGTTATGGGAATATCTATGGTGAGGAAAGTGCAACTGCAATAGTCAATATTTCTGTGAGTAATGATTTTTCTGGTGATATGGATATAACTTGGACACTATCTGGTGATGTTTATGGTTCTATACCACATGACATAAGTGGAACATTAACTTTGTCTCAAACATCTGCAAATCTAACACTTACATCTCCAAATGGAAATGAAGTATGGGCAAATGGAGAATCTTATGATATTACTTGGACAAATTCCGGTGTTGTACTTGACAATGTAAAACTGGAACTTTCTACAAATAATGGAACCGGTTATACAGATATAATTGCTTCTACTACAAATGATGGAACTTATGAATGGACATTTGCAGGAACTGCTTCCGAACAATGTGTAGTTCGTATCAGCGATCCCTCCGAATCAACTACTAATGATGTTTCAAATGCAGTATTTAGAATTTATGATACTGTGAGTTGGCTAACAATAGATCATGATAATGGTTCTTTGGGTCAGGGTTCTACAGATAATTTAACTTTAACTTTTAGTTCTTCAGGTCTTTCTGCCGGAACCTATAATGCCAATATTCAAATTTCCTCCAACGACCCCGATGAATCTACTGTTACGGTTCCTGTTACGTTGATCGTAAATTTTTCAGTA
>CAZSOM010000175.1:0-4207 GCA_964608295.1 uncultured Candidatus Cloacimonadota bacterium | reverse complement strand
TGGTGGATTTGAATTCGCAACACCGTTTGATGGAGGATTAAGTACAACTGTTGCATTCACACCAGCTGAAGGAACAGATTCTCCATCAGGATTTGTATAGAATGCTGTAACTGTAAATTCATAAGTTCCAGCATCAAGTGACTCTACTAGATATGTAAGAGTCGCTGGGTCTGGAACTTCTCCAACCTCTACACCATCTTGGTAGATTTTGTATCCGGCTAGTGAACGTGTATCACGTACTTGTTCTACCGGAATACTGCTAAATAAATTACGGTTTAATACAGAAGATACAGAAACTCTAGCTTCAACTTTCTTAGTTCTATTAGGTTTGTTAAGAACAAGAACGGATCCATCTGCTTCTTCTACATAAGCAGCAAGGTTCCAATTGTAGTCATAGCCGGCAAGTTCAAATAATGAACTCCAAGTTGATCCATTCGTGCTGATCATATCACCATAACCTACAATTGCCGGTCCAAGATCTCCGCCAGCAGGAAAATTAATAAGGTCTTGAATTATTTCATATCCGAACCATAATTCTTGAGAAGCATCTATTGTTACTGGATTACTTAATTCCACTTCTAAGAATTCACCAACAGTATAGGTTGGAACATCTTCTGAACTTTCTAAGGTAGCAGCATTAGCTCCCGACCAAATTTTAACAGCAAATGTAGCATCATCATTTGGATAGAATTTAACCTTACTAATTACAGCTCCGTCGTAATCTGTAAGATCAGCTGGATCCCAATGTGAAGCAACATAGAATGTACCTGCAGCAGTTAAACCAATTCCATTTCCAACTTCACCTGAATCCCATTGAATCCATTCTGCAGCACCACTTGGTGCTTCCCACATCAATTCAACATCGTTGTAATCAACAACAACTACTGTTGGATTTGCAGGAGGTAAGAAGTTATCATCTGGTGTATATACGAAATCAACATCAATAATATCTGATTCATCTGCACCATAAAGAGCTGATACTCCTGCTATGTAAGCTTGTTCAGGAATTAAACCAGTATATGTGTATTCCATTACATCATCACCAAGTGGTGAATCTGGCTCTATTACACCACCAAGATATACATTAAATCCGGTAACTTCATCAGAAACTTCACTTACCATAACATCATCAATGTAGTAGTTTGGAACATCTGTTGGTTGAGTAGCATTAGCACCACCGAAGATATTAACACCACCTAACTGATTAACCTGTACAGTACCAAAAGTACCAAGTGACCATTGCCACTCATACATCCATTCACCATCATGGTAGTATGTTGCCAGATCATTATCAAGATCAACAACAACTCTACAAGCCATCCATTCATCATGGTTGAAAGAGAAGTTAAGTGCGGCTTCAGCAGCACAGTCAGCAAAAGCCTGTCCGTCAGCCTGGAAGTAAATCTGGAATCCCCAGAATTCTCCTGGAGTGCTTGTTTGCTGCAGGTTATAATATCCGCAGAAACCTGTAGGAACATACATCATCAGGTCTACAACTACTTTTCCTTCTGTATAATCATCCATGATCAGAATAAGATCATTGTCCGCAATTACATTTATTGAATTGGATGGACTGTATGACTGAGCATCACTTACTAAAGCATCTTCAGCTCCACCTGGTGCGTTTGACCAGGTTGTCCAGTCAGCACCAACTTCAGCAATGTAATCACCTGATGTGTAACTATCAAAGTTATCATCAATTACTGCCATAAGTGGTGGGAACCAAGAGAGAGTTCCTGTTTCATCGTCTACCATTACATTGATTGGAGGATCAGGATTAGTTCCACCAGTAGTAGTAAATGTGTATTCAACTGGATCTGATTCACCTTCATCATAAACAGCAGTTACTTCTGCTAAATAAGTTGTGCCGCTGGCAAGTCCAGTATATTGATAGAAAAGATCAGCAGTGAAAACTTGGAATACTCCATCAAGGTATGTATTATATCCAAGAAAATCACGTGTGATTTCTGTAATATTTGGTACATTAGAAATTCTAGAGATTCTATGTGATTGAGTTCCAATTGTTGTACTTACATGTATCGCTGGTGTGATTACTGGCTTGAAAGCAATAGCATCGCTATCTGTACTACCAATTATTTGCATTGCAAAATCTTTTTCTGCATCAAGTGTCCAAGCAGTAACTGGAACTTCGAGAGAAAAAGCAGAACCAACAATTCCACCAACAGGATCAGGATTACCTACTTCCCAGAAATAAGTGTCTGTAGCAGGATATCCAGTAGTATGATAGTATTCGATCCAATAAGTTCCTGCTGTAAGAGCAACTGGTGTAGCTAATGTAAGAGTATGTTTCCACTCATCCACACCAAACAATACAAGACCTGTTTGCTCACGTACAGATGCAACATCAGCTTCATTATAAAGTTCAGCTCCTGGAGCACCAGTATCATCAGCATGAATTATTACTGTTATATAATCGGTATCCATAGGAACGTTTGCATTAAAGTATCCACCCCAGGTAACTAACTGAGAGATACTTGCATCTGCAGTTAATACGAAATTTTCAGCAAGAATTTGAGGGTAAGACCAATCTGAGAAAACACCATTAGACTGGTTGGGCTGCTGGTCTAAGATAAGACCACCAATTCCGCCCGGAGCTTCCCAAGTTGCATAACCATCTTCTGTTACCATAAGGTTTTGTGGAGGATCAAGAGTTACTGGAGAAGACGGATGCTCACCAAGATAATTCCAAGTATTGTCAGGATAAACAACCCATTCAGAATCATCAGCATTAGTTCCGGCAGAAAGAGCCCAGTCTGTGTTACCAGCCATGATAGCATCTTTTCTTACCAGAGTGTGATCTTTAGTAGCATCAGCAACGCCTGCTACTTCCCAACCAACGCCAGGATCTTCATCAGGTACACCAATTACATCTAATAATATCCAGGTTGTTCCACCATCAGGAGTCCATTCCAGACCACGAGCATCATTTCCATTGTGGTGCACAACACTTGGATAAGAAAGAACTTCATCGGCATCCAGCGGATCAAAGAAAGCAGGATCGGTTCCATCATTCAGAATCACCCAAACATCTTGATCGACAAGTGTAGCACCAACTGGGAAAATGTGCCAATATTCCCAACCACCACCATTGGAGGATTGAGCAATACGGAAATCATCCAGGTTTACTACATCACCACTGTTATTCCAGATTTCCAGTGCTTTATTATTTGTATAAGCTCCTACAGTTGAACCTTCAATATATTCAGAGAAAAGTACTACAGGTGGATCGCTAACAACTGGTGTAAATACAATAGTAATATCACCAAATCCAGAAGCTGAACTGTAACCACCAAGCTGGATCAAGTAATCTTCACCACTAACAACAGGTAAATCTAAAATAGCAGATTGTAATGATCTGGTATTACAATAATCTGCATCATCATTATAATCGAGCTCTGTGCCACCGCAAGCATCCCAAATTGCTAATTTAGTATCAAAACTGCTACCACAAAGATCAACAGTTACTGTACCATCAGAGGCTGGTGTATAAGAATACCAAATATCCTGATTTATAACATGTGCTCCAACTCCACTGGTTGTAGCGAGAGTTGTATTGAAAGCATAGTCGACTACTTCACCAATAACTTCGGCAGTTTCGCAAGTATCATTATCCGGTGGGAATACCTGTGTTCCTTCCACAATTGTAAAATCTAAAGATGTAATACAATCTGGTGAAGGCCAAGTATCAATCATTACATAATAAGAATTCCCTGCTAATAATTCCACTCCATTAAGAATTCTAGGACTTAAAGCAGATCCAGTATGCATAGCTACTTCGGCACCAACATCAGGGCAATCGTCTGCAACTAAAAGACCTGTGTAAGTTACATCCGGAATCATCTCAAAATCTAGAAAAATATCAGCAGTAACATCTAAACGGTAGATGATATCTTCTCCACCATCATACCATCCTAATGGTGTTTCTGAGTAACTATTACCTCTTCCACAAGTTGTTTGTGCTAAATCCTCGTAAGGTAAGTCTGCAGGAATGCTGATAATAATTGGATCAGTACAATCATCACCGACTGCTCTACTTCCAATTTCTGCTTGCGGCACATATGCTGTAGGCCCATGTGCTGCCTTTGTACCTTCTGCAAATGCCCAACTGAAAATGAACATTGCTGCTAATAAAAAAATTATTCCCTTTTTCATAAAATCTCCTAAATAATTTTGGTTAACAATTAAA
>CAZSOM010000174.1:0-4265 GCA_964608295.1 uncultured Candidatus Cloacimonadota bacterium | reverse complement strand
AAGAATTACACAACAAAAGATGAACTTGAAGAAGCTCGAAGTGAGGGTTTTGTCCGAGTGAAGATTAATGGGATCATGCGTCAATTGAGCGAAGAGATCGTACTTGATAAAAAGAGTAAGCATAATATTGACATTGTAGTTGATCGACTCGTCCTTAAAAAAAGCATTCGTTCCAGACTGATCGACTCTGTAGAAACTGCTTTAAAGCTAACCGGTGGATTCATCAAGGTGGAATATGTAGATGAAGACCGGAGTGAGAATCTTTCTGAAGCTAATTCCTGCTCAACCTGTGGAATTGGTTATCCCAAACTTTCTCCCCAGCATTTCTCTTTCAATAGTCCCATAGGAATGTGTAAAACCTGTAATGGTCTTGGCACAAAAATGGAGTTTGATCCTAACTTGATCATTCCTGATAAATCACTCTCAATTATGGATGGAGCTGTAACTTATTGGGGTGAGTTGAAAAAGAAGAAAAGCAGTTGGCACATGAAAAAACTTCGAGCAATTTCCAAAGAATATGGTTTCTCTTTGAATGATCCATGGGAAGAACTCTCCCTCACTGCCAAAGACCTTCTGCTCTTTGGTTCTAAAGGACAAAAGATCAGGTTTGAGTGGAATTCAAAAAATGGTTCCGGTTCTTTTCTATCTGCTTATGAGGGTATTATTCCAACTTTTGTTCGCAGGATGAATGAAACTAAATCCGAATATATGCGTAAGTATTACATTAAGTTTATTGGTGATAAGGAATGTCCTGATTGTAAGGGTAAGAAACTTCGTAAGGAGAGCTTAGCTGTTAAGATTGCAGGTTTATCCATCCATGAAGTAAGTTCCATGTCAATTACCAATGCAATTGAGTTCTTTGATAACCTCAAGTTGAAAGGAAATGATGCTTTAATCGCTGAAGAAGTTTTAAAGGAGATTAAGAATCGCCTTTCTTTCTTAGTGAATGTAGGATTGCATTATCTCACTTTAGATAGAAAAGCTCCAACCTTATCTGGTGGTGAATCTCAGAGGATCAGGCTGGCAAGCCAGATCGGCAGCAGCCTTGTGGGAGTAATGTACATCCTAGATGAACCAACGATAGGTTTGCATCAACGCGATAATAAACGCTTGATAAATATGCTGATCCATCTCAAAGAAATAGGTAACACGGTAATCGTGGTTGAACATGATGAACAGATGATAAGAACAGCCGATCAGATCATTGATATTGGTCCACATGCTGGGATCTATGGTGGTGAGATAGTCTTCCAGGGAAACTTGCAACAACTCCTGAAATCACGAAAATCAATGACTGGAAAATATCTGTCTGGTAGATGGAGCATCGAAAAACCCAGCGAAAGAATGAAACCAGATAAACGCAAGTTAAGCATTTTAGGTGCATTCCAGAATAATCTTAAAAAGATCAATGTTGATATTCCGATAGGTTCTTTCACTTGTATCACTGGTGTTTCAGGCTCAGGGAAAAGTTCATTGGTCAACCAGATACTATATCCTGCAATGGCAAAAGAGCTGAATAGATCCAGTCTGAAACAAGGTAATTTTGATAAGATCACCGGCTATGAGTATTTTGATAAAGTTATAAATATCAATCAACAGCCGATTGGCAGAACACCACGGTCGAATCCGGCAACTTACACCAAACTTTTTGATCCGATTCGGAACCTGTTTTCTCAAACACCTGCAGCAAAATTGCGTGGTTATAAACCGGGAAGATTTTCTTTCAATGTGAAAGGTGGAAGATGTGAAGCCTGTAGTGGTGGTGGTGTCAATCAGATCGAGATGCACTTCTTACCCGATATTTATGTAAAGTGTGAAGTCTGCAATGGAACCAGATATAACAAAGAAACATTAGCTGTGAAGTTTAAAGGTCACAGCATTGCAGAAGTACTTGAAATGGATGTTCAGGAAGCCATGCAGATATTTGATAAAGTTCCCAAAATACACAAAGTATTACAAACCCTGATTGAGGTTGGATTGGAATACATAAAATTGGGACAGGCATCGACAACTCTTTCCGGTGGAGAAGCGCAAAGAATAAAGCTGTCACGGGAATTAAGCAAAACAAGTACAGGTAAAACACTTTATATCCTGGATGAACCAACCACGGGACTACACTTTGAAGATATAAAAAAACTTTTAAAGGTGCTTCAAAGATTAGTTTCAATGGGTAATACTGTGATCGTGATCGAACATAACCTGGATGTTATCAAGTGTGCTGATCATGTTATTGATCTGGGACCGGAAGGTGGAGATGAAGGTGGCGAAGTTGTTGCTGTAGGCACACCTGAAGAAGTTGCACAAATAAAAAGTTCCTATACCGGGAATTTCCTGAAACAGATTTTGTAAGGAGTATGATATGAACCTAAAACCACAGATCCTAGAGCTATATAATAAAACAGAATTTAGCAATGCTGATAGAAAGCTTTTCCTTGAATTTCGAAATGGACTTAACTCAGGAGAAATTCGAGCAGCTGAAAAGATCGATGATAATTGGATCACTAACGCTTGGGTTAAGAAAGGCATTCTTGTTGGATTCAAAATGGGTAGTATTGTGCAATTAGGGAACTTTCTGGATAAAGATACTTATCCTGCTCAAAATATCACAAATCGCAAAGATCTTAGACTTGTACCGGGTGGATCATCCATTCGGGAAGGATCTCATATTGGCAAAGATGTGATCATGATGCCGCCCATGTATATAAATGTTGGAGCCTATATTGATGATGGATCAATGATCGATTCCCATGCTCTGGTTGGAACTTGTGCTCAGGTTGGTAAGAATGTACATCTCAGTGCAGCTTCGCAGCTTGGAGGTGTTTTAGAGCCTATCAGTGCCAATCCTGTTATCATCGAGGATGATGTTTTCATTGGTGGAAATTGTGGCATTTACGAAGGTGTGATCATTGAGCAAAAGGCAATAATCGCAGCAGGTGTTATCATCACTGGCGGTACACCTGTTTTTGATGCAGTTAAAAATGAATTCCTTAATAAAGATGATAATGGTACTTTGCATATTCCAGAAAGAGCTGTTGTTGTACCTGGCAGTCGTATACTTAAAAGTAATGAAGAGTTTTCTGTTTATTGTCCCATTATAATTAAATACAGAGATGCTAAAAGCGATAGATCAGTGATTTTAGAAAACATCCTCAGATGAAATCTATACTAGTTGCTGAGCGGATGAAAGACATTGAGAAATCCGAATTACGTAAACTGTTTGATCAAGCACCACCTGATTCCATTAATCTCGGCTTAGGTGAAATCCAATTCCCCACACCCAAGGTTGTTATAGATAAAGCTATTGAAGTTCTAAAGCAAAAACGCATTCGCTATACTCCCAATGCAGGATTACCAGAGTTGCAGAAAGCAATAAGTGAATATTATCATATCAGTTTAAATAATAATGTATGTATTACAACGGGAGCAGAAGAAGCTCTTTTTGACACACTTTTCAGTTATGTAACACCTGGTGATGAAGTGATGATAGCTAATCCAACATATGTGGCATATAAACCAGTTATAAAAATGCTGGGTGGAATTGCTGTAGAGTTCAACCTTGATCCAGCTACTAATTTTGAGCTGGATATTGCAGACTTTGAGAAAAAGATCACATCTAAAACAAAAATATTACTGCTTAATAATCCCTCAAATCCAACAGGGAGATGTTACTCACCAAAAGAAATTGATTTTATGATCTCAAAATGCATGAAGAATAATATTCTTATTATTGTGGATGAAATATATCGTGATCTATATACAAACAAGCGACCAATGACATTTATAGAGAAAAAGGGAAACATTATTGTGGTTTCAGGCCTCTCAAAATCCCATTGTATGAGCGGTTGGCGTCTAGGATGGGCAGTATCAAACAATCATGAATTGATAAAACCTATTATTACATCTCATCAATATATCTGCACTTGTGCCCCATATCTATCACAGCAAGCAGCTATCACTGCTTTATCTAAAGAAGGAATGGACGCTCAAAATGTAATCAGGAATGAACTTAAATCAAATAAAAAATTTTTAGTTAATCAGTTAACAAGTTCAATACCAAATTTATCATTTTTGAAGAATACGTCTGGTCCGTACTTATTCGTAAATGTAAAAACTGATGATGTCTTACTTGTAAACAAGTTAATAGAGAGTGGTTTGATAGTTATGCCGGGAAGCATTTTTGGCTCAAATGGTAAACATTGGATCAGGTTGAATTATGCAGTGGATAAAAAAAAACTTGCCAAGGGAATAGAGATTTTAAATTTTAT
>CAZSOM010000173.1:0-4319 GCA_964608295.1 uncultured Candidatus Cloacimonadota bacterium | reverse complement strand
ATAGGCTTTCGAAGAAAACGATCACGCTTTTCTTTTGTTATTGACAGTTACAGTTTATAATCTCAAATTCGGAAATGCTTAATTAAATTGCTTTTAAGGATCCGAAATGAAGTTATTGCGAACCATAAATTGGAGTTATGACGAACCTTTTTTGTGTAACTATAGGTTAGTTATGTGCACCTTTAATAAGGGCGTGGGTATATATATTAGCCACAATAAAGTGGAGTGAGAAATGCATGATTCATAAAAAATGAAAAATAATATAAGAGACTATAGATTTCAATAACATTTGATATAATTTAATTGAAATCGAAAATTGTTCTATTAGATTAGAAAAACTAAGAAAAAGGAGGAAATGATGAAAAGAGTTTTTGGAGTTCTTTTATTTTTAATTTGTATGGGGGTATTAACGGCTCAAACCATTACTGTTACTAATCCAAATGGAGGAGAACAATGGCTACCTGCTAATACTTACACTATTTCATGGTCGTCAAGTGGATGCGGTCCATTTATTAGTATATTTCTATCAGGGAATGATGATTACTATATTGAGAGTCAAACAGCTAATGATGGTAGTTATTTATGGACAATTCCCGGAGACATAATTCCTGATGATGATTACAGGATTCTGGTTAGAGACCTTGAATCAAATGTAAATGACTATAGTGATAGTTACTTTGAAATTTTAGAACAGGAAGTCGTTACAGTTATTACGCCAAATGGTGGAGAGCAATGGACACCTGGAAGTACTTATAATATTCAATGGTCTTCTAGTGGTGGTTCTTTTGTTAGTATATTTCTATCAGGGAATGATGATCAGTATATTGACAGTGAAACAGCTAATGATGGTAGTTTTTTATGGACAATTCCCGGAGATATAATTCCTGATGATGATTACAGGATTAAGGTTAGAGACCTTGAATCAAATGCAGGTGACTATAGTGATAGTTACTTTGAAATTTTAGAACAGGAAACCATTACTGTTACTAATCCAAATGGAGGAGAACAATGGCTACCTGCTAATACTTACACTATTTCATGGTCGTCAAGTGGATGCGGTCCATTTATTAGTATATTTCTATCAGGGAATGATGATTACTATATTGAGAGTCAAACAGCTAATGATGGTAGTTATTTATGGACAATTCCCGGAGACATAATTCCTGATGATGATTACAGGATTCTGGTTAGAGACCTTGAATCAAATGTAAATGACTATAGTGATAGTTACTTTGAAATTTTAGAACAGGAAGTCGTTACAGTTATTACGCCAAATGGTGGAGAGCAATGGACACCTGGAAGTACTTATAATATTCAATGGTCTTCTAGTGGTGGTTCTTTTGTTAGTATATTTCTATCAGGGAATGATGATCAGTATATTGACAGTGAAACAGCTAATGATGGTAGTTTTTTATGGACAATTCCCGGAGATATAATTCCTGATGATGATTACAGGATTAAGGTTAGAGACCTTGAATCAAATGCATATGATTATAGTGATTATTATTTTGACATTATTGCTGGAACTTTGATTGATGATGATATTGTAATTCCTTCAACAACAAAGCTTGTTGGTAATTTCCCAAATCCCTTTAACCCAACAACAACAATCCAATATGATCTAAATAAATCAGGATTTGTTCAAATAGAAATCTTTAATGTTAAAGGTCAAAAGATAAAATCTTTGGTTAATCAAAACCAAACTGCTGGTAATCAATCTGTAATATGGAATGGTGTAAACGAGAAAGGTGTCAATGTTGGGTCAGGTTTGTTTCTTTATAAACTGGTTTTCAATGGCAACGTTCTTTCAATGAGAAAATGTATAATGCTGAAATAAAAACAAAAAACCAGTTTGGATTTAATTTCGGGCTGGTTTTATTTTCTCTTGAAAAATGTGGCTAACACACAACTCCACAGCCAAGCAAGAAGTGAAGGAGCGTGACAGTTGCCAACCATTAGTCGACATCGTTTTAAGGGAGGTGTTTATGTTTGTTAATGAAAACTATTACTAATGATAAGTTTACAGAAAATGGCGAAGTTAACGTCGAAGTAGTTAATTAAAATTTAGAATTAATATGTTTATTACTGTTTTATCTAACTTTTTATCGAAATTGACTTGAATTATCATTTTAATATTATATCAATATTTAAGACTATAGTTTTCAGAAAAGTTAAAAAATATTAGGGAGAATTATTATGAAAAATCTGCTGTTAATATTAGCTGTGTTATTTTTTTGTAGTTATATTTACTGTGATAATCGTACAAATTGGATAGAAATTTTCGATAGTTACGACGTACCAGATAGTTCAAGTTGTACAAATGATGTAGGTAGATTAGCCTGGACTGCATCACAACAGATATCTGCATTCATAAGAATGTATCAAGCTACTCAAGATATCGATTACATTAATGAATGTATTAATAGAATTGATAATGTAATAAGTCAGTTAGATACTATAAGGAATGTAACAAGTTATTTAGATGAACAGAACGAACCAGTAATAATACCTACTTGGAGATCATATAGATATAGTGTATACAAAGATATAGAGGAATTTTATGGTAATCCCAAAGATTCATTGTTTGCTTATCATGATAGTCTATGGGACTTACCTAATGGACCCGATTATGGCATTCCAGAAGATTGTTTTGCATACCCATGGGTCGTACATAGTGGCAAAATACTATTGCCAATTGTTCAGTTTATAACTCTTGTAGATGAATATTTATATTATGATAGAAATTATGTAAAAAAGAGAGATTATTATCTAACAATTGTTAAACAAGTTATTGTTGCCCATGATGATCAATGGATTAATGATAGTTCTGTTGAGGGACATTATCAATTAAGAACAGACATATCGCCCAATTTGCTTCCAAGTAACTGGCAATATAATCAAGCACCTCACAATACTTTAGAACTCCCAAAGAACATGCAAAATATAATGGGTTCTGTGCTCGTTTTGATGTCTGGTATTCAAAGAGGACTTAATAATTTTGAACGACAAGAATATTTAAGAAAAGCAACAAAATTAGCTAATCGATTCAAGAATCTTTTGTATTCAGAAACTTTCCCTGAAATTCCTGATTCATTCAATTCATATATCTGGAACTATTGGGGAGTTGAATATAAATCAACTGGTCATTGGTATGAAACAACAGGTGAAGATATCTCACATGCTACTATAAATATTGAATTTGCTAATATTGCATACAAAGCCGGTATCGTTTTTAACTACGAAGATATGAGAAAATTTGCTAGGACTTTTACAAATTTTGTTTTTATTTCTATTGATGAAGATAATAATAATGACTATAACTTATCTAACTATGTTGATGGTACAATCGGTAGTAAAGCATTGAATGAATATAGATATGCTGGAGATAACTGGTTACCATTATGTGAATACAACCCAAGCATTTATACGCTGGTTGAACAATATATGGAAAATCATCATTATTGGGAAGGAGCTTCTTTTCTATCATTATATAATGACACCAATGGTTATTATGACCCTACAATTTTAAAAGGAGATGATTTACTATGCGGTTTTAATAGTATCAATGGTGGTTCTATATATATGTCAAATACTGCTACTAGTATAGGAAATAGAATTGAAGGTCCATATAATTTAGATGATCCAGAATATAAAAATATCAGATTTATTACATCGGGTGATTTTAATGGAGATTCTAATGAGGAGTTTGTAGCTGCATTTCAAGATAGAAACTTGTATTCGGAACTTTGGTTAAGTGAAACTGGTACTTCATTAACCGAAAGATTCTTTATTTCAAACCTATATAACATTGATTGTATAACAACTTGTGATTTGGACAACAATGGTATGAAAGAACTAGTTGCTATAACGTCATTTATTAGTTCAGGTAATACATATCTTTGGAGTTTTGATGTATATGATGGTTCATATGACAACTTATGTACACTCCCCATTCTGGAACAGGAGAAAGCCACATCTATATGCGTAGGTAATTTTGACAGCAATCCTTCTGATGACATTTTTATTAGTATCAAGGGCTCAAATGGTAAAACTCCTTATTCGAAAATAATTCGAAGTTATAATGGATATAGTGATTTTGAAGAAATCTATTACAATGACAATTTCACAATTCCTTCAATAATTGCAGAAGACATAGATGGAAATGGTGATGATGAATTGATTACTGTATTTAATAATGTTAACAATTATTCAGATATATATTATAGTGATACTGGAAATAGTATCGGAACACTGATTTACGGTCCTCAATACGAATACAAGATTAATACAATAATCATCGGAGATTTCGATGGAGATGA
>CAZSOM010000172.1:0-4331 GCA_964608295.1 uncultured Candidatus Cloacimonadota bacterium | reverse complement strand
AAGCTGATTATATATCAGCCACTATAAATGACTGAGAAAATTGATATGAAAAAGATAATTGTTTTATCCGATACACATAAAAATCAAAAATTTATTAGAAAAATCTTCAAAATTGAAAATGGTTATTCTCATATTATTCATTTGGGTGACGACTTTGAAGATATGAACGACAATTTTGATATTACAGATGATACTGAATTGATCCGGGTTCCCGGTATCTATCATGCTGGTTATAAAGATGGAACAATTCCCTCTGCATTAGAAATAAAAATTGAAAAATGGAGATTTGCCTTAGCGCATATACTGGAAGACCTTGCAACAGTTAACCATCCTGCTGATGTGTATCTTTATGGTCACACCCATCATAGTCATTATGATCAAATTAAGGACAAACATTTTATTAATCCGGGTCATTTAAAAGCAGCTTCAGATAGAGGTCAAAAAGCTTCCTATGTGGTTATGATAATTAATGGTAATAATCTTGAAATTCAATTCAAACATCTAAATGGTAATATTTTCGATAAAAAAAACATAAATAAATTGTAACTAAATTATAATTATAGAGTTGTATTTTAGTATTTTTTGGAGGAATAATGAAAATTGAAGAGATTAATCAAAAAGTAATAGAAAAAAGTGAATTGATCGATAAGATAACGCAGGAAACTGAAAAGGTTATCGTTGGTCAGAAATATATGATCAGACGACTTCTTGTCGGACTTCTTGCAGATGGACATATTCTATTGGAAGGTGTTCCAGGACTTGCAAAAACTCTTGCGGTACATACTTTGGCAAACACGATCAAATCTACTTTTAAGCGCATCCAATTCACTCCTGATCTATTACCTGCAGACCTGATGGGAACTCTCATCTATAATCAGAAAACCAGCGAATTTGTAGCTAAGAAAGGACCGGTTTTTGCTAACTTCGTTCTTGCAGATGAGATCAACCGTGCACCTGCTAAAGTGCAGTCAGCTTTATTGGAATCTATGCAGGAGAGACAAGTTACAATTGGAGATACAACCTATCCACTACCAAAACCATTTTTGGTGATGGCAACTCAGAATCCACTTGAGCAGGAAGGAACATATCCGCTGCCTGAAGCACAGGTTGACCGTTTCATGCTTAAATTGATCATTGATTATCCAACCAGAGATGAAGAAAAAATTATCTTGGATAAAATGGTTCGCAAGGATGAGATCATAGTCAATTCAGTTGTTACACCTGAAAACATTATAGAGATGAGAAATTTGATCAAAGATATTTACATGGAAGATAAGATCAAAGAATACATCCTCGATCTGGTTTTTGCTACTCGTGAACCAAAAAAATATAAAAACCTGCATGATCTATCTGATTATATTGAATGTGGAGCTTCTCCCAGAGCTACAATCTATCTTGCGCAGGCAGCAAAAGCTCATGCTTTCCTTGAACACCGTGGTTATGTTACTCCAGATGATATTAAAGCTATTGGTAAAGACATTTTACGACATAGAATTATTCTTACTTATGAAGCTGAAGCAGAACAAATAACTCAGGAAGATCTTGTAACCAGATTATTCGATGAAATAGAAGTACCATAATTAGGATCAATGGAAACATCAGATATAATTAAAAAAGTTCGTAAAATTGAGATTACGACCAGAAACTTGGTTTCCGATCTTTTTTCCGGTGAATATCATAGTATGTTCAAAGGACAGGGTTTGGAATTTTCGGAAGTTCGTGAATATCAAGACGGTGACAGCTTCCGACAAATTGATTGGAATGTAACTGCCCGTCACGGGTATCCTTATATTAAAAAATTTGAAGAAACTCGTGAACTAAATGTGATGTTCCTCATTGACAGCAGCGCTTCTACCCTATTTGGAACTAAAGGTTATCTCAAATCTGAATTTATCACAGAAGTTACCGCTGTCCTTTCATTTTCGGCATTATCTAATAATGATAAAGTTGGACTCCTATTATTCACTGATGAAGTTGAAAAATACATTCCTCCTTCCAAAGGAAAAAAATCAGCTCTCAGGATTTTGCGTGATATTCTCTATTTTGAACCAAAAAATAGTGGAACAAATATCAAGAATGCAGTTGAATACATTTATCGCTTAATTAAAAAGCGAAGTATAATCTTTGTTATCTCTGATTTTCTGGATACCAATTACCTGGAGAGCTTAAAAATTCTTGCGAAGAAACATGATGTGATTGCCCTGCGTGTGCAGGATCAAGCAGAAATAGAAATACCAAATGCAGGACTACTGCATCTTCAAGATCCTGAAACAGGAAAGACAATTACTATTAATTCTTCTAATTCCAAATTAAGAAAAAAGTATAATGATGCGATCATCGAACAGGAAAATGAACTTAAACAACAATTCAGAAAAATGAAGATCGACCTGGTAACCTTAAATACCGATAAACCATATGCTCCAGAACTTATGAAGTTCTTTAAATTCCGCATCAGAATGAGAAATCAGAGGTAGAAGTGAAAAAGATAATATTATTTCTGATTTTATTAATACCAATACTAATTTTTTCTGCTGAGTTAGACTATAAACTTGAAAAGCCGCAGAAACTTTACGTTGGAACTCCCTTCAAACTACATGTAAATATCTCATCAGCTATTACCGACAGCATATTTTCAACTCAAAACGATACTCTTGATATATTCATTTTAAAAGATATTGAATCATCTGAAGAGATCAATAGGAAGACTAAAACAACTTTACTTGATCTTATTTATCAGCCTTTTGATACTGGAGAATTCACTTTCCCAGAACTAGAATTTGCCGTTAAAACTGCTGACAGTCTGGAAATTCTTAATACTAATGAGTTTATATTGAAAATAGAATCGGTCATTGCTGACAGCACACAAAATATCAAAGATATTGCTGCTCCGCTATCTGTTCGCTTAAAATTCTTAGATTACTTCATCCCTCTGTTGATAATTATTCTCATAATACTTGCCATTAAATATTTAGTAAAATTATTAAAGAAATCCAAAACTGAATTCATTGAACCTGAGATCATAGATAACAGACCTGCTTACATTATTGCTTTAGAACTTTTAAACAAGCTAAAGAAAGATGATCTAATAATCAAAGGTGATTTCTTGAATTTCTATTTCAGGGTCTCTTTAATCTTGCGACTATTTATAGAACTTCATTATAAAGTAAATTCAGTGGAAATGACAACTAGCGAGATCAGAACAAACCTGATTTTGAAGGATCATTCAGAGAAATCTGAAATCCTCAAATTTCTCAGCAAGGCAGATTTAATCAAATTTGCCAAAACTATTCCAACAACTTCAGATTCTGAAGTAGCTTTGAATTGGCTTGAGAATTATTTGAAATCTTTTGAAAAGTTTACAACTACCAAAAGCGAACAAAAACAAACAAAGAAGGAAAATTAAATGATCTTTTTTTTTATTAGTTATTGTTCGTTGTTAAAAAAGGTATTTTAAAATGCTTGAATACGTTAATCCGCAATGGTTCTGGGCTCTTCTTATAATTATTCCATATCTTCTTTATGAATTTCTGATAATTCGCAAGAGAAAGGTCAGATTACTTCATAGCCGTCTTGATCTACTTAAAAAAATTGCAGGAAGAAGCAGTTGGCTGCAGTATGCTCCAATACTTATTAGAACTCTCACGATCCTGCTTCTCATTCTTGCTTTAGCCCGACCTCGTCTTGCTCACAAAAAACAGCAGATAACCGGCAAAGGAATTGATATCATGCTGGCAATTGATGTAAGTGGAAGTATGAAAGCTGTTGATTTTAAACCTACTAATAGATTGGAAGCTGCTAAAAAGGTTGCTACGGAATTTATTGAAAAACGTAGAAATGATAGGATCGGTTTGATAATTTTTTCTGAGAATGCCTTTACGCAATGTCCACTCACACTCGACTATAATATTCTCATGTCCATTATGGATAAAGTTGCGATTGATGAAAGTGCAAATGGGACAGCTATTGGCATGGGACTTGCCACAGCAGTTGCCAGACTCAAAGATTCCGAAGCTAAATCCAAGGTTATTATTCTTATTACAGATGGTAGAAATAATGCAGGAGAGATCGAGCCGTTTGATGCTGCTGGACTTGCTTCAGCTTTTGATGTAAAGGTTTATCCGGTTGGTGTTGGTAGAAAAGGACTGGTAGATTATCCTGTACAGACAGCTTTGGGAGTTCGTTATAAGAAAGTTAATATTGAAATTGATATGGACACACTTGATAAAATAGCTGAGATTACCGGAACAAAACATGCCAGGCTGGCAAGAAATACTGAAGAACTTACTACAATCATGGAGCATATTGATGAGATGGAAAGAACTGAATTAAAG
>CAZSOM010000171.1:0-4352 GCA_964608295.1 uncultured Candidatus Cloacimonadota bacterium | reverse complement strand
AATTATTAAAGTTCTTTACAAATAAAGCACTCAAAAAATATTCGAGGTTGCTTTAAAATTGAACTGGGAGGAAGTTATGTATAAACTGAATGTAACCTCAAATTTTTCTTCTGCTCACAAACTGAACGGATACGAAGGTTTATGTAAGAACCTTCATGGTCATAACTGGAAAGTTCGTATTGGGATTTTATGTGAAAAAGTTGATGAGATCGGAATGACCATAGACTTTGGTGAAGTAAAGAAAAATTTAAATGATATTATGACAATACTTGACCATACTTATTTGAATGATTTGGAATATTTTAAAGAGAATAACCCTACTTCTGAAAACATAGCAAAATTTATTTATCATGAGATGAAGAAACGCATCAAAGTTCAAGATTGCAGTATTGCAGAAGTGGAAGTTTGGGAATCTGATATTACTTCTATGCTCTATTTTGAGTAATTATTGAAACTGGTCATTAATGAGAATTGTAGAATCAAAATTTGTTAAGAGTGCGGTTAAACCAAAAGATTATTATCCTACAGCTTTTGCGGAAATTGCTTTTGCTGGAAAATCCAATGTAGGAAAATCAACTCTGATTAATACTCTTCTAAATCGAAAATCAATTGCTAAAGTAAGTAATAAACCTGGGAAGACACGATTAATAAATTTCTTTGAAATTCGATTTAAAGTTGATAAAAACGAGTTGGAAGGTTTTTTCAGTTTCGTCGACCTGCCAGGTTATGGTTATGCAAAAGTGAGTAAAACTCAACGTGACTCCTGGAAACAGATGATCCTCACCTTCTTTGAACATAGGGAGCAGTTAAGGGGAGTTGTCGTTCTGGTTGATATCAGGCATAAAGCTGATCCCAAAGATATTCTGATGATCCAGATGCTTCAATCACTGAATATTCCATTCATGATAGCTGCCACAAAATCGGATAAGATTCCCAAATCTAAAGCTGACAATGCTTTGATAAAGCTTAGGGATGGACTGAATCTGAAGGATCAAAAAATTTTTTCTTGTTCCTCATTAAAAAAAAGAGGAATTGACAACATCTTGAACTGGATAACAGATCAGATTATTGATTTTAATTGACAATTGAATTTGGCAAATGTGTTTGTTGGTTCATAAAAATAAAGGTTAAAAATTATGTTGGAAAAAATAAAGACACCGAAAGATGTGAAGAAACTTTCTATCGCACAACTTCAGGAACTTGCTGAAGATGTAAGAAAGCGCATAATTCAGGTTACAGCAAAAACTGGTGGTCATGTTGCTCCAAGCTTAGGAGCTACAGATATTGCAATAGCTTTACTTAAAATGTTCGATCCTCTGGAAGATAGAATTGTGTGGGATGTGGGACATCAATCTTACGCTTACAAAATTCTTACAGAGCGAAACGAAAAGTTCGATACATTAAGACAATTTAATGGTTTATGCGGTTTCAATAATATTTCTGAAAGCAAATATGATGCTTTTGGTACAGGTCATGCCAGCACTTCAATCTCAGCTGCGTTAGGAATAGCTGTTGCCAAAGAGATGAAAGGGGAAAAAGGACGAACTATTGCAGTGATAGGTGATGGTGCTCTTACAGGCGGAATGGCATTTGAAGCCTTAAATCATGCCGGACATCTCCAAAAAGATATGATCATTATTCTCAATGATAATAATTTCTCTATCTCCAAAAATGTGGGTGCACTACAAGATTATCTAACTAATATGTTGGTGAGTAAACCATATAATGCAACCAAAAGCTTGATCTATGATTTTGTACAGCATCTTCCTCATCGCATTCGCAGAAGAGTTATCCTAAGTGCTCGAACTTTAGAAGAAAATATGATCAACACTCTTGCTCCAAATATTATTTTTGAAGATCTGGGCTTCAAATATCTTGGACCTATTGATGGTCATGACATCCCTCGCATGATAAGAATATTTCATAAAATTAAAACTAATCTCACCGGACCGATCTTTGTTCATATTGTTACGCAAAAAGGAAAAGGCTATGAACCAGCAGAAGATGATGCTGCTCGCTTTCACGGACTTGGACCTTATGAAATAAAAACTGGAAAAAGCAAGAAGAAAAAAACTGAAACTTATTCAAAAGTCTTTGGAAATACTTTATGCAAATTAGCTGCAAAAAATAAAAACATTGTAGCTATCACTTCAGCCATGACTGATGGTACAGGACTTACTGAATATGCAGAAAAGTATCCTGATCAATTTTTTGATGTTGGTATTGCCGAACAACATGCTGTAACCTTTGCCGGTGGACTTGCTGTGCAGGGAATTAAACCATTTGTAGCGATCTATTCCACATTTCTGCAAAGAGCTTTAGATCAGGTGATCCATGACATAGCCTTACAGAAATTACCGGTTGTTTTCTGTTTGGATCGAGCAGGACTTGTTGGAGATGATGGTGCCACTCATCATGGCGTTTTTGACCTTTCTTATCTAAATTTAATCCCAGGTTTGAAAATTCTGGCTCCAGCAAATGCTGAAGAGTTATCTGCTATGCTATTATTTGCAGCAAAATATAAAGATGGACCCATTGTTATTCGTTATCCACGTGGATGTGCAACTTATCTGGATAAAAAGATCGAGCCAATTGAAGTTGGAAAAGGTGTTGTTGTTGAAAAAGGAAAAGATATTGCGATAGTAGGTGTTGGGAAAGCAATGGAAGATGCTCAAAGTATCTATCAAGAATTGAAAAACGAAATACCAAAGTTAAAGCCATATCTTATAAATCCTCGATTTCTAAAACCATTCGATACAAAATTATTCAATGAACTTGAAAAGAAAATTCAGACAATTATCACCATTGAAGATAATGCTCTTATTGGAGGTTTTGGCAGCACATTAAAATCATTTTATTCAAACTCAGATGTTAAGGTCTATTCTTACGGAATTCCTGATGAATTTATTGAACATGGTGCAATAGACCAATTGAAAAATAAAATTGGGATTTCAACTAAAAAAATAACACAAGAGCTAATCTCAATTCTGAAATAAATAAGATGGAATATTCTCACAATACAATTTCTGCGATTTCCACGCCTGTTGGAATTGGTGGAATTTCTGTTCTCAGAGTAAGTGGAGACACAGCAATAGATGTAGTGTCTAAAATTTTCGAAGGCAAAAAAGACCTGGTTAACCAACCTTCACATAAAGCAATTTTCGGTCGAATATTAGAAGCAGACAAACTTGTTGATGAGGTTATTGTAACTGTTTTTAGATCACCACATAGCTACACCGGAGAAGATGTTGTAGAAATTTCCTGTCATGGCAGTACATTTATAACCAATCAGATCCTTTCCATTTTGTTAAGAAACACTAGATTAGCTGAACCTGGAGAATTTACCCAGCGTGCATTTCTTAATGACAAGATCGGTCTTACTCAGGCAGAAGCTGTGGGAGACCTGCTAGCAGCAAAAACAAAAATATCACATCTGGCAGCAATACAACAATATGAGGGCAGCTTAAAAAACCGAATTGAAAAATTTCTAAACCACATAACTGATTTCCGAACTCAACTTGAACTTGAAATTGATTTTCTGGAGCAGGATCTGGATGAAATTGATAATCATAAACTTTTGCAGGGTCTTACTACGCTCCATAACAACTTAGAGCAACTTGCCAAAACTGGTGAAGAAGGCTTGATCATTAAAGATGGATTAAAGGTAAGTCTGGTGGGAGCTCCAAATGTAGGAAAATCAAGTATTTTCAACTCCCTTCTGGAAACTGAACGAGCAATAGTAACACCAATTCCAGGAACTACGCGTGATTATCTGGAAGAAGTCATTTCTCTTAATGGTTATCTTGTGCGAATTTTTGATACTGCCGGATTACGAGAAACAACGGACCAAATAGAAAAGATCGGGATAAAACGATCATATGAAATAATCAAAAATTCTCATAAAGTTATCTTTGTGATCGATGGTGATGAAAACAAAAAGGAATACAGCACACTCATCAATCTTGTTGATGCTAAAAGTATTATTAAAGTACTTAATAAAGCTGATAAATTTGAAAAGAGTGAACTTGATAGATTTGAGAAAAGTGGCTACATTCTATGTTCTACACAAAATGATTCAGGACTATCCGAACTGAAAAATTCCTTGCTGCTTGATATTGAGATATCTGAAGAAGAACTAAGTTTAGGAATTCTAACAAATACCCGTCAAATTGCTGCCGTAACCAGGGCTGCTCAATCAGTTAGTAAAGCCTTGGAATCAATAGACAACGGCATGGGATATGAATTCACAGCTTTTGACCTGAAAGAAGCCAGTAGTGCTTTGGAAGAGATCATCGGAAAAGTTACAACAGATGATATTTTGAATAATATTTTTGCAAATTTCTGTATTGGAA
>CAZSOM010000170.1:0-4356 GCA_964608295.1 uncultured Candidatus Cloacimonadota bacterium | reverse complement strand
AATATTGAGCGGTGAATCAACTGGAGATTATGAGGAATTTCATTATCTACGGAATAATTTAGCCTGGTTTCCAGATGGCAAAAAATATGTCTTTGTTTCTAAAACATCATTCGCTGATAAAATTTATATCATTGATTATAAATCAGGAAAAGCAGTACAAGAATTAGCATTTCCAGAATTTGATGCGATCTTTGAAATAGATATTTCTAATGATGGAAATAAAATAGTATTTGCCGGACAGAAAGATCTGAAATCCGATATCTATATTTATGATCTGAATACAGAGAAACTAACTGTGGTCACTGATGATCAATATTTCGATAAACAACCGCATTGGTCACCGGATGATTCCAAAATTGTTTTTACTTCTGAAAGAACTTTTGATGAAGATGCCTATGCAGAGCAAATTTTTAGTAAACTTACATCAGACATCTTTTACTATGATCTTAATGAAGAAAAATTCTACCAGGTTACAGATGATCCGCAAATGAACTCCTTTCCAATTTGGGATAAGACGGGTGAGAAGATTATTTTTGTGAGTGAAAGCAGTACCACATCGAATTGTGATGTAATAAATATAATCTCTGGGATGAGAGCAAAAGTAACCAATGTTCATGGAGGAATCTTTGCACCGGATATTTCTATTGAAAACGACGAACTAATATTTTCAGCATTCTTCAATAGTGGGTGGGATGTATATTCCTTTTCAAATCCTCTTGAACAACTGGAATATACAGAATATTCCAAACCAGTTGAATTTGATTTTGTAGATGATTTTTATGATGTATTTAAGCTGGATCGCTACCGTATTTTTGGTAAGCGGGATAAGAAATTCAAAAAGGAATTACCTGAATATTCTCATAATATTACCAAGATAGATATTGGTAATTTTACGAAAGTAGATAGCCTGAATAAAGCGTATAATTTAAACATTGATAAGAAACCAACAGAAGTGAATGAACCTTTGAGCTCAGCTTATAAACCGAAATTTGCCCTGGATTATCTGTGGGGAGGAGCTGCTTATTCACCTTCCAGTGGAACCTATGCTCAATTGCAGTTCAGCCTTTCCGATCTCATGGGGAATCATGCAATTGGAGTGCAATTGGGAATTGCTGGAGACTTGACTTCTTCTGACATTGTGCTTACATATATGAATTTGAAAGGCAGGATAGATCATGGTTATGGTGGATTTTACTTAAGTGATGAATGGATCTATGAGATCTTGCATACAAATGGTGATTCTGATTATATGCGGGAGAGAGAATACAATATTGGAGCATATTCAATTGTACGTTATCCATTTAACAAATTTTGGAGACTTGATTTTGAAAATATTTTCTCTTCAAAAATTGTGAGACGGGATTGGTGGGATGGCAATGACTGGATATTGGAATATCTAGAGCCAAATTTTGCAGAATTATATGATTTAAAAACTGATGAAACAGAATATATTTATGCCCCCCAACTCACGTTAGTGCATGATAATGCAATTTACGGAAGTGTGGGTCCTGTTTCCGGTTCACGTAAAGCTCTGCTGGTAAATCATAGTTTTTCTACTGAGAAGGATTATACGATTTTATATACAGACTTAAGAAAATATCTTTTCTTTGCACAAAGATATGCTGTTGCTTTCAGATTTAGCGGTGGAACCATCCAGGGTGATACAAGCCAGAAATTTACAATGGATAATTACAATGGTGTTCGTGGTTTGACAGATGATTATGAAGGTAGGAATAAATTCCTGGTTTCTGCGGAACTTAGATATCCGTTTATTGATAACCTGCAAATGTCATTTCCTTTTCCAATGTATTTCTACCAGATTCGGGGTAGTGCTTTCGTTGATGCAGGTAGCATCTGGGATGATAACGAATATCTTAAATTAGCTGAAAATGATAAGTTGAAAGATTTGAAGCTCTCTGTAGGATTTGGTCCCAGGTTGAATTTAGGTTATTTCGTTGTGAAATTCGATGTTGCCTGGAATACTGATCTGGAGAATTTTAGTAAACCAACCTATTTTATAAGTTTAACACCTGATTTTTAACATGATGCAGAAACGCAAGTGTAACATTTTAATTCAACTTACAATTTATTTTTGTTTTTTATCAATCAGATTTGGTGGTCTCAACTCTAAATTAGGTTTAATGTATGGTAATGATAATTCATTTAATCTACCTGTCTTATGACTACAATAATTACTAACACTGCATCCTAGACATTTTGAAGCATATATATTTTTCCTTGAAAACTCAATTTCTTTTTTGGTTAATAATGTTGCTAAGTCTTCTAAATATTTATTAAGTTTCTTCAAATTATCTTGGTTAACTTCAATCTTAAATACTTTGCAATTCTCTAATTTATAAGCAAAACTATATATGCTCCGGTTTGTATTATCAAATGACCAAAACCAATAAATTAAATAAGCCTTATGATTTTGTAGATCTTCAATATTTTTTATACTATTAAGTAACTCTAATTCGTGGTTAAGAAATGGTTTTGTCGTTTCTGTTCTTGAATGGTTTCTATATTTTTCTTCAACAATAATATTCTCTTGTTCAGTTGATAGAATGTTGTCTGGAGCAGCTAAAAATTTTTCATTAATACTTTTAAAAATTATGGATTTTTTTCATTGATATTTGAATGGAGCAACTTAGATGATAAAATTATTTTTAATTTCTGATAATCAATTTTTTCTATTGGAATATCCTTTATGACTTCGCTGATATCAAAAATTGTGTCGTTTTTACCATATATCAGACCAAGATTTTTTTTACTTGAAAAATTTATATCTACGTTAAAAGATTTGTCATTTTTAACAATCACCGATTTTGTAATAGAATAACTTGCTGGACAATAAATAAAGTTCCCAACCTCGCTTGAAGAAATTGTATCACTTTTTATATTAGTCATCTCCCATTTCTTTTCTTTTGTCTTTTTATCAACTAAAATTCTAAATATGCTTCGTCCAATTTTACCTTTATCTCTTTCTATTTCCCATTCTTCTAGATTATCAAAGTTATCTTCCCATAGAATTAGGATTTCTTTATCAATTAAAGTGTTCCGGTAATTATCTCTTATATCGTCATCTGCAAATCCAATTTCGGATAACAAAGTATTAATTAGGTTTCTTCCTGTTAGTTTATATTTTTTTTAAATAATTCCGAAAGACGAATTTTTAAAACCTGTATATTAGAATATTCAATTAATCCCTTATAGCACACTTCTATTGCTTCATCAATTTGTTCGCTTTCTTGATGTGCTTTACTTAGAATATCAAAGTATTTTGCTTTTTGAGGAGTGAAATATTTCTCCTCATTATTTATTGTGAATTTATACGTTTTACTTAATTCTTTGTAATCTATGGGTTCAAGCCATTCAATTGTTTTTTCATATTCACCTCTTTCACAATACCATTCGCTCATGTATAAGCAGGTATTCAAATAAGGTGAGTATTTAGGATATGAACTGAATCTCTTTTTTATTTCATTGGCTACTTTTTCTTTTTCTTCACTCGGAATACTATCATCAGGATAGACTTTAATTACAGTATAATATTTATTCCAGTAATATTCTGAGTAAATCGGTGAAAATTTTGGGCTTCTTTCAATAACCAATTCACAAAGTTTGCATGCCATATCAAAATCATAATGTCTGATTTCCCAATCACTAAACTGACTATTATCGTTTTCCCAAAGTTTATCATATATAACTCTAGCTTTCTCCCATTCCTTTTTTGATCTGTGTTGATTTGCTTCAATTAATGTAGCCATATGTTTATTATATTTCTGTTATTGCGAAATAATTCCTAAATGTTATATATCGTGTAGAATACCATCTTCGTTTCTTATGTGTACATTTCATTTCTTAATTCCTCATTAAAATTTAAACTGTGAGTTAGATTATAACTGTCAATCATGAAATAATTATTTCGGATTTTCCACCCGTTTTGGTGATAGCACTTGAAATGCTTCTCGACAATCGCTATCTTTACCGTCACGACGTGAACTTACATTATAAAAGTTTATCACAATTTCAGGAAAGAAATCTTCCAAAACTGATACAATACCTTTGGCAAAGGTGCGGCAGTAAATTGCGCAAACATCTTCGTGGTATTGTTCTGCCAGCTTTTCGGCTTCGATTGTAAGGCAATTCTTGCAAAACTTGGTTTCCAGGAAAACCGTGTTGCCTTCAATGAAAACATTAGGCATATTGCCACCCCGATCAGTAAAATAACCATGTATGAATTCACGAACACCATTAATTGGATTTAATCTGAAAGCTTCAATATCGAATTTATCCTCTTTGATAAGTCTTGTAATCCTTTCCATTCCAACTGCATAGCCGGAATAATAATTATTC
>CAZSOM010000169.1:0-4373 GCA_964608295.1 uncultured Candidatus Cloacimonadota bacterium | reverse complement strand
TTTCATAACTAACAGAATCTTCATCTGGAATTGAAAGTAATCGTGTGAATTTTGGTAGATCTGGTTTGCCAATCTCTAAAGAATTACCCTCATTAACATAACTGATCTTCAAATAATCTGTCTCTTTCTTTCGTATCGTTTCTAAATTATAACCATTCAATGAAAAATTAATTTCCGTATATTCTTTACCGGATGATGTATGGTTAAACAGTTCTTGAGACCTGTTTTGTTCTATTTCAGTCCAGACTGCATTAAGTGTTGATATAAACAGTAAAAGTGATAGCAATAATAACACCTGCTTCTTCATAATAAATATTTACCTACCTTTATATATTTTAACTTATATTATTAATGCAATTATTATTCCAACTAGAAACTTGAATGTACTATATGATTGAATAAAAAAGAGCACCCATAATCGGGTGCACTTTTTATTTACAATAATGTTGGAACTGGCACCGATCCATAACCGGAGCCAGTTCCATATCAATTTTTTACTTACGCGATCTCGATGATCTTTCTAAATTCTCTTGGATCTGCAGTTTACGAATCTCCCCAATTGTGAGAACAGGAGTTTCACCACTTCCACAATCGGAAGAACCAATATAAGCTGTTACATAGTAGAATGTAGTAACTGCTGGATCTGTAGCAACCCATTGTTCCGCTGTGAATATACCAGTAGCATCAACTGTAAATGAACTATAAGGATCTGTAGAAGAATATACTAAATATGAATCAGCTCCTGTAACTGCATCCCAAGTAATCGTTACGTTTGTTCCATCATTAACAATAACTACATTTGCAGGTTCACCAAGAGGAGCTACGCTTAAGGTGATATCATAGTCAATAGCTTGCGGAGCTGGCCATGAAGATATAATCAAGAAGTAAGTTCCTGCAGGCAACGCATCATCATAAGTTAATGTATTCGAGGATGAAGTTTTCAGAATAACTGGTGTAGGTGGTGTAGTTGGATTTGGACAATCCGATAGTATAAAAGCACCTATGTATGTTCCGGTAGTCACTATCGTTCCACTTAGAATAGCATCTTCCGTAGTTGTGAATTGGTAAACCACATCATCACCACCCAAATAATAAGAGGATGGATTTACATCGGTTGTTTCGTAATCATCACCATAATTCACTGTATTACCTAACACATTAACCGCTGGGAGAGTTAACGGCAGAGGATTTGAACAAACAACTCCCTGAGCAAGAATAGCTCCTTCTCCGATTAATGGAATATTATGAGTTGCTCTAGCTAAATCATCAACTACTTTAAGGAATGCGTTTTTCACTCCAGCTGTTAATGGTAAGAACGCAACATCAACCGTAATTGGATTGGTTGTTAACCCAATAGGATATGAATTAGGATCTGTTAATACGAAGTCTGCTCCATCTATTCCTGTCAAGCTGACTGAACTGATATTAAGTGTACCAATACCTGTATTTCTGATTGTGAAGGTTTGATTTCCTGTTGAATTATTAACATATACTGTACCAAAATCCATTGTATCAGGAGTGATATTGAATACTGGAAATTCTGGAATTGTAGCAAACTCAAATCTCGTATTCGGATAATAAGCACTTAATGTTCCTGTTTCTGGAGCTGCAGGATCAGAGTTTATATCATCACTGTAGTGCCAGATACTTACCTCAGTTCTAGCATCTAAATCGCAATAGAAATCATCACTTGCCCCACTCCAACCAGGTGTATTCTCATCAATACCAATAACCAAGTTTCCATCAGTACCTGGATCGTAATTGAATGGGGTTGTAAGTACAATTTCCAACCAGCCATCTCCAGTAACAAGTTCAAGATCAACATCACCATTGAACACTTCTGTAAGATCACCAATTGGTAAGTAATCTGTTAAAGAATTATTTTCAGTAACACCCATATAAACTATCCAATCATCTGATTCATAATCACCGATAGAACTCCAGTGATAATTATACCATATCTTTTCAATTCGTTGATTTGCACCTGGTGCACCAAATTCTGAAGCTAGATATAGGGTATTTGTATATGAATATCCAAAGTTTGGTTCAATTGGTAAATGCTGATTCACATTTGCTCCACTACCTATTTGAATTCCATTGAGTCCACTACCAGTGACATTCAGGTTATTGGTAGGATTATTCGTATCATTACTTGTTATAACCACATCACCTGCATAAGCAGTGGCAGCGACAGGAGAGAAAACAAGATCAAAGGTTTGATTTGAAATTGCAGGGATAGAGTAACCGATAACGTTATCAGAATTGTTCTCTCCTTTATTTGTGTTAGAACTACGCAATATATGTTCAGCAGATGCTACTGAATAGCCAGCCGGAGTTGTGATATTACCTGTAAGGGTTTCTCCTCCTTCATTAGAAATTGTAAACTGCTCAGTTGAGCTTGTATTTACTATTACATCACCAAAATCTATCGAAGTTGGAGCAAGGCTAAATCCAGGTTGAGGAGCTCCTAATTCAGGAAATACTATAAAGTCTATCCACGCGCAGTCTGAACCACTACTGTTACTACTATCTTTGTAATATTGCCATTTTAAAGTTCTATTTCCAGCAGTTATAGGATAACTTACTTCACTCCAGGGTACTTCTCCATTCCATTCTTCCTGAAGATCATTATCGATATAGAATCTGAAATCATCATAATTATTTTCTGAAGACACTTTTCTTAAGAACGAAATTGATCCATCAGTTACTACATTTACATTTATAATTAGTTCAGTAGTCTGATTATCAACTATTATACCAGATTTTGCTGAATACATACCTTCATAAACTGTATCTTGTACTACTGTCCAATCTGCATCACCATCAAAAATCCAATTATAAGAAGTGAAATCACCACTTTCAAAATCTTCACTCTTAATCCCAATAAACATTGTGAATGCTCCGTTTGGAGAATAATTGAAATCAGATGTTACATCCCAATTTATATCAACACTATAACCAATTGGTGTTGAAGGATCTACAGTGACGCTAAAAATTGCAGTTTGTGATTCTTCAGAGAGAAATGTTCCAAAATCATGAGTTGATGTGTTTAATGTTATATAAGGATCTATTTCAGAAAGTAAGACATCAGCATTATAAGCATCAGAACCACCGTTATTAGTATATGTAACTTGAATATCACATGTTTCACCCGGATCTAACATATGGTTATCTAAGTCATCCACATAAACACCGCTATATTCAACTTTAGGTGCATTTACTTCCAGTTGAACACTCCTAATCCAATTACCCTCATTACTTGTAACGTTCAAATAAAAGTGAATTAAATGTCCATCCGGACAATCTTCTGCTACAGTAAATTCATAATCAGTCAGATTTACACCTGATTCCCCATCAGCGATATCATTATAACTCGAACTACTCGCTGTGATCGTTACATAAGGGTCTATTACAGGAATTGAGAGAATAGCAGAAATACCAGTAGCTGCCGCATCTCCTAAATTGTTAAGAGGAATATCAAGATCTATATCTTCATTATAATCTATTTGTCCATTTAAGTTTTCATCATTAATCACCATATCACCAAGAGCCAGAAATGGTGCACCAAGTGGAATTGGTGAGGTAGTTATAAATAATGCCATTGAATCCTGTAAGGTTTTAGCTGCAGCTGAATAGGTATTGTTAAAGGTGTACTCTAAACCTATAGTTCCGGTATGATCTTCTAAACCAACAGAAGCATATTGCCCATGGTTATGTGGGTAATTACCAGCACTTGTATTGTTGATAACTTTATACTGGAATTTAATCTGGCTGTCACCCGAACTTGTAGGATAATAATCTGCATCAAACAAAATAACTTGGAATGTCTCCTCATCTCCGTCTTCGTCATTCTGCAGATTATCCCATTCAACTATTATTGTATGTAAAGATGAATCGTAATACCAATAAACATCACCGCTTCCTATTGCTAGATCATCCCAAAAAGGTGCGATCATTGGTGATGGACCTTGTGGTCCGGGGATTGGGCTGTTCATGAAAGAAGCCTGTGAGCTACCACCCGGTGCTAACCAGCCGTTAGAGCAAACTGTTATTGAATCATACTCTTCACCATACATCCTAAATGTAAATGGACCACTACTGATAGTCCCGATGTCTCCTGTATCCCCTCCATCAATTAAATTAAAGTTTATACCACCTTGGATCAAACCGCTACCGTTTATCTCAATCCAATCATAAGTTGGAGCACTTACATAACCTGTATCTCCATCATCATAACAGAAATAACCATAAGCATCAGGTCCCACAGGATCTGTGGAAGATACTTCTCCAATACCCAAGAGGAACTGAACAGTAGAATCGTAACCATCATCATTTGTAAGTTGAAGTTCCATTAAAATCTGAGTGCCAACAAC
>CAZSOM010000168.1:0-4402 GCA_964608295.1 uncultured Candidatus Cloacimonadota bacterium | reverse complement strand
AGAATATTTGAAGGTCAGATCAGAAATCTCAATTGTGCCTTTAACATTTTCAAGTAATCCAGCATTCTTATTATCATTAATATCCGGTTCAATATCCATTATCTCGATGAATCTTTCAAAGGCAGCAGAGCCTTGTTGGAACTGCTCTGTAAAATGAACCAAACGCTCAATTGGACGTAAAATAAAATTCACATAAAGTGTGAATGCCAAAAGGTCTATCACATCGATCTTTCCCAGGAATATCAGATATACTCCACCTCCGATCACCAGCCAAAAATAAAAATCTGTCAGGAAAGACATTCCAGCGTGATAGATGCTCATGAGCCTGTACATCTTCTCTTTAGCTCGTTGGAAAGTAAAATTTATATGACCGAATTTCTCCATTTCCAGATGTTCATTTGTAAAAGATTTTACTTCTCGAATTCCCTGAACTGAATTTTCCACACTGCTGTTTATGTCGGCAATTCGTTTCCGTACCAATCTAAATCCGCCCTTCATGCGATGACCAAAAGTCATACCCCAAATAATAAGAAGTGGAACAGGAATTAAAGCAATCAATGCTAATTGTCTATTATAATGGAACATAGCGATAAATGAACCGAAAATTATGAAAATTGAAATGATGAGATCTTCCGGAGCGTGATGTGCAACTTCCGCGATCATATTTAAATCATTGGAAATACGAGACATGATATGGCCTGTTTTCACATTATCAAAATAGTTAAACGATAGTTTCTGTAAATGTGCAAAGACATCAGAGCGCATATCGGATTCCATGCGCACACCCATCACATGTCCCCAGCGAATGCGGATGTAAGTGAATATAGATTTGAAAATCATGATTACTGCCATTACAGCAAGCAACACAATTATACCGTGCAAATCTTTATTGGGAATGTGAATCTTTAATAAGTTGCGAGTAATCATAGGTGTGAAAACTGACAAGACGGCAGCCAGGAAGGCTACTACCATATCCAGAATAAACAAACCACGATGAGGTTTGTAATATCCAATAAATCTTTTTATCATAATAATCCTTTAACCCTACTTTGTTCCCCTTTGAAAGGGGGAATTAAAAGGGGGTTTGGTTTTATCAATTAAAATTTTGTAAAATAACAAAACCCCTCTGTCCACGATTTACCGGACATCTCCCCTTGTAAAGGGGAGCTATTTATGTACATTTTTAATAAATTCTTCCACTTCTGGAATTCCACCTTGATAGATGAGATAACCATTGTATGGCTCACGCTTGGTAATATCATTGGAAATTGGAGTAAGCATTAATTTTTTTACTTTTTCCAAATCATCCGTCTGTCCTAATGCCCAGCTCAGTTTCACAAAAGCAACTTCCGGCAGCATATTTTCAGCAGGAATAATGCCATAACTCATCAAGTCACGTCCAGTATCATACACAAACATATGAACGTAACCCCACAAAGTCTGTACTGTCATGTAGATTGGGATTCCCAGCTCTTTACATTTTTTAATAGCTGGATAAAGCGGTTTATTAACATGGCCCAATCCAGTTCCAGCAATCACAATACCTTTATAACCATTTTCAATCAATGAATAAATGATATCAGGTTGCATATTTGGATAATAGTAGAGTAAGGTAACTTTCTCTTCAAAATAGGGAAGGATCGTAACCTTTTGATCATCACGGCGTTTATTATAATTCTTTTTGATCGGAGTTATTTTTTCTCGCGTAACAGTGGCAATTGGAATATCTCCAATTGTTCGGAAAGTTGAACGATAAGATGAATGCATTTTACGAACCCGCGTTCCCTGGTGCAGAAGTCCATACTCATCAGATGTAGGACCAAACATGCAAACCATCACTTCAGCAATATCTGAAGTTGCAGCTGCTGTAGCAGCATGCATCAAATTCAAAGCAGCATCGGAAGAGGGTCGATCAGATGAACGCTGAGAACCTACCAGAATAATGGGAACTGGAGGATTCTGGATCATAAAGGAAAGAATTGCTGCTGTGTGATGCAACGTGTCTGTACCATGACCAATAATTATTCCATCAATTCCTTTTTCAATCTCTTTTCCAATGGCAATTGCCAAAGCCTTATATTGTTCAGGTCCCATATTTTCGCTGAAAACAGCAAATAGTTTTTCGGTTTCTAGGTTGCAAATATCAGCAAGTTCCGGAACAGCTCCGTAAAGTTCTCCAGGTGAAAAGGCTGGAATTACAGCACCGGTTCTATAATCCAACCGGGAAGCAATTGTACCACCAGTTCCAAAGAGTTTCACTTTTGGAAGTCCTTCGGTATAAGGAAATTCTTTTTCAGGTATTTTATAATGAGCTTCTTTATAGCCGATCTCTTTCATACTTTTAATCGTATTTACTACGATACCGACATTGTAGCCTGTAACAAGCTTAATTACAATATGCTTATCATCATCGTTTTCTGAGCGCGGAAGCACAATTCCGTTAAAATCTCCACGAGTGGTTTTTACTTCAACATCTCCCCAAACTCGGATATGAAATTTTTTCAGGATTTCAACTGCATCACCTTTATAACCTTTGAAGATATCTATCATTTTACACCTCCATCAGATAATGATTCCCGCACAAATTTATTCAGTTCCCTTAAAGGTATGTTTCCCAGAGCAATTGGACGCAAATTTCCCATGATCCATTTTTCAGGCGCTTTTGGATTTTTTGATTTATTTATTTTCGGGAACATTGATTGTAAACTGGCTACATTTTTCAAGATTTTTTCTTTCGGAATTTTTTCAAACTCTAGTGAATTTAATACCGATTCAAATTCCATTTGCGGATTTAGACAAATGATAGGCAGCATATCTGAAGTAATATCTAAATCTAATTTTAGTTTTTGCAGGAAGATTAAAAGTTGATGGATCAATTCATAACTAAAACCTTCAGCAGGAACGATTTGCCCTTCGATGTATTTCATTCTATGTCCAAATAAAGTTCCCAACCATTTAGGATTTATTTTTGTGTCCTTAATAATTTTTTCCAGCAGTGGCATCAGATTATTTCTAAGAATATAATGATAACAATCTTCTGGAATTTCCCATTCTTTGAGTTGCTTCAATCTTTTGGTCAGACCAACTGGCAAACGTTTCCTGATAGACTCAATTTGTTCATCCTCAATGGGAATCGGAGCACTGTCAGTGTCTGGATACATTCGATCTGCTCCGGGAAGAACTCTTTCAAAGATAGTAGTTCCATCGGTAAGGGCTTTACGCGTTTCGTTGGGAACTCCCTCAAAAGCCATTTTACAGCGTTCCTCGATGGTTTCTTTCGCAGTCTGAATATCTACTTCAGCAGCCCAGAAAACAATTTGAGCATCATCTCCAGTTGATCCGAGCAATTTACTGCGTGTTTTCAGCATATCTTCATTGAACACAGGATTCATGTCTTCTGAATGAACCATATTAGGTTTTTCCAGACAGGCGATCACCTTTAACCGACTTTCCAGCTCATCAGCAAAGGTTTTACCAGGTTGCAGAAAGTGAGAAAGAATTCCTTTGAAATTTGGAAGGTTACATGCGATCAATTGCCAGCCATTATCCATTGCATCTTTAATCGGTTCGTATTCAATATCGGAAACATCAAAGTTCAATGATTTATAAGTTGGTTTCCATTTCTTTGTATCTTTAATTTTCTCTTTCAGTACATCTTTGATAAGTAAAAGTCCCTTTTGACGGAATGCTTCGTTGTGAGTAAGTTCAGGAATCCAGCTGATGTGCGAAACGCCTTTGATCTCAATTCTGGTTCCACCTGCTATGCTTACATTCACATCCTGTCTTCCAGCACCAATCCCGGTTCGAACTTTTCCTGAACTACGATTAATGAAACGGATAACCTGACCTGCTTCCATTGCTTCATCCGGAGTGAGCATTTCAGGATAAGTAACAGTTTCAATAAGTGGAATACCAAGTCTATCTGTTGTATAAATTCTCTCGTGACCAATATCGCTAACTTCCCGGCAGGAGTCTTCTTCAATGCTAAGTTGGATAATCCTAACGTTTTTCTTCTTAAGAGGAATTTCACCTTCAATTCCCACGATTGCTGTTCTTTGAAATCCTGTAGGGATACTTCCATCCAGATATTGCTTTCTGGTAATGTGAAGTTCTCCTACAATATTCTGCTTGAGTAGAAGAGAAATTTCAATAGCAAAATCCAAAGCTTGCCGATTGATGGGGAAGGGAGGAGTATCATCAACTTCATAAGTACAGGTTGTTTCATTCTTAATGCGATAAGTTATATTCTTTTTCGTACGAAATTCCATTAATGCTGTTCCATCATATGTTCCCATTTCAGAAAGAGTTGGGCGCATGTGACGAATAAGTTCAGCATCATAATCCTGCAAATCATGATAGATACCAACCGGACAATGGCAGAATAATTTTTCTTCAGTTGCCA
>CAZSOM010000167.1:0-4407 GCA_964608295.1 uncultured Candidatus Cloacimonadota bacterium | reverse complement strand
ATAAATACCTTGCTGATGATCTCATTATTGCAATTTTGAACTGGAAGTTCCAGCATGTTCATATCATCCCAGATAATAGTGCCCTGGGCATCAAAATATATACCATGCAAATAATCTATCGAGTTCTCTGTATCTATCCTCAAGTTCAGGAATCCGCCATTTTCTAAAGCAATTGGATCTTTCCAAAAATCTTGATTATATTCGATACTCCAGAGAATGGAACCGTTTTCGTTAATTTTATAGCACAATTTGTTTTGGATTTCAGATGAATACACATTGATGAAAAAATTATCATCTGTAGAATTCAACATCCTTTCTTCTATCATAAATGCTTCACTTTCCACTATCGTTTCCGGTTCGGACCAGAGAGGGATGCCCTGGTAATCAGTTTTTTGGAGTTTAAGCTTACGTAATCCATCTTCGGCTTCTACCCAGACGATGAGAATATTATTATCATCAATTTTCGTGGAATGTGAATCATAAATAAAATTTCCTTCATATAGAGGTGAACCATTCTCCCAACATACATTTGCCGATAAAATTGTTACAACAAAAACCACCAAAATAAGCATTGAATTTTTTTTCATTTTTCCTCAAAAATTATTATCATCACTTTTTATAGCTGCTAATAAATGTACGCTGTGTTCACAAAAAAGGTTCGTCATAACTTTAGTTGTCAGGTTCACCATAACTTCATTGTTTGTTTCTCTTCTTATAATACTTTATTTACTAATCCTAATTTGCAAAAACAAAACATAATCGTCAATTAGAAAATATTTAAGCAGGGTGAAATATTGTGGAGTACGGAGGTACGGAAGTGTCTGAGTGCAGAAGTGCGAAGTACAGATGTACGGAAAGGAAGAGAGGAAGTGGAGAAGTGTAAAAGGGTTGGTGAGTTTAAGCGGGGAAATGGATTACAAAATTTGCGATTTTCTTTCACAAATTCTTATGTTCCCTCTCATGCGAGGACATAGTAGGAGAGGGACAGCAGGGTGAGGCATCTCACAGATAAGAATGTTGGAAGAAAAGTTAATCGGTTGATCAGATAATGAGTATAAGTTTGTTCATTCGTAATTTATAATTTACAATTCGTTTTATCCTTCCTTAAAAGAGCAGCGTGAAAGATACCAGCCTTTGTCCTTCGATAAACTCAGGATGACGAGATAAAAAAAAGCCGCTCTCGATAGAGAACGGCTTCAAATTTATCAACATGCTTTCTAAGCTGACTGTTCTTCTTTTTTATCTTCATAAGAGAAAACAGGATCAGTTTTGCCAAGTACAACATCGCTGGAGATAAAACACTCTTTCAAATTGTCTATCTCAGGAATTTCATACATGATATCAAGCATGAATTTTTCCATGATCGCCCGCAGTCCACGTGCACCGGTTTTCTGACCTATTGCCATGTGGGCAATTTCTTTTAGAGCATCAATGCCGAAATCGAGTTTCACGTTCTCAATTTCAAATAGTTTAGCATATTGCTTGCAAATAGCATTTTTAGGTTTAGTCAGGATGGCGATGAGAGCTTCTTCATCAAGTTCATGCAAAGATGAGATCACAGGAATACGACCTACTAATTCCGGAATGAGACCATACTTAACCAGATCATTTGGAATTGTTTTGTTATAGAAATCGAGATCAATATCTTTCACTGAGATCACATCTGAATCAAAACCGACTGCTTTTTTCTTGAGACGATTCTGAATAACTTTATCAAGACCAAAAAAAGCACCACCAGCAATGAATAAAATATTCTTAGTATCAATTTCAATAAATTCCTGTTGAGGATGTTTCCTGCCGCCTTTAGGTGGAACATTCACTTTTGCGCCTTCCAAAATCTTGAGCAAAGCTTGCTGTACACCTTCACCCGACACGTCTCTGGTGATGGAAGGAGTTTCAGATTTCCTGGCAATTTTATCAAGTTCGTCAATGTAGATAATTCCTTTCTCGGTTTTCTCTACATCGTAATTGGCATTCTGCAGTAATCGCACTAAAATGTTTTCCACATCTTCACCAACATATCCGGCTTCTGTGAGGGTTGTGGCATCGGCAATAGCAAAAGGAACTTTGAGAATGCGAGCCAGTGTTTGTGCAAGGAGAGTTTTACCAGAGCCGGTAGGACCGATCATCAGGATATTACTCTTCTCAATATCTATTGTACTATCCGGATCTTGCTTGAAGATCCTCTTATAATGATTATATACAGAAACGGAAATTATTTTCTTAGCTGATTCCTGAGCGATCACATACTGGTTAAGCATCTCATGGATTTCTCTGGGAGTAGGGAGGATGAAATTATCCATCTCTTTTTTCTGAAATTCAGATTCAACGATTGTGGAGCACATGCTGATGCACTCTTCACAAATATTCCCACTGATACCTTTGATAAGGTATTTTGTTTCTTTTTCAGATCGACCGCAGAATGAACATTTGTTTTGATCTTCCATTCTATGCTCCTGCCTTCTTTGCCAGAAGTGAATCTTTCCTTGTTGCAATCACTTCATCAATGATCCCATATTTTTGAGCTTCTTCAGGGCTCATGAAGAAATTGCGATCAGTATCTCTTTCTATATTCTTCATAGGCTGCTTAGTATGGTTATGAAGAAGTTCGTTTAGTTTCTTTTTTAAGTGTAAAATTTCTTTTGTCTGGATTTCAATGTCCGAAGCCTGTCCTTGAACTCCACCCAAAGGTTGATGAATCATGATCCGGCAATTTGGAAGAGCATATCTTTTACCTGCAACACCGGCTGCTAAAAGGAAAGCACCCATACTGGAAGCCTGTCCAATACAGATTGTGGAAACATCAGGACGAATATACTGCATCGTATCATAAATTGCCAATCCGGCAGAAACTGAGCCACCAGGACTATTGATGTACATATAAATATCTTTATCGGGATCTTCTGCTTCAAGATGCAGAAGCTGTGCTATAACAACGTTAGCAACATTAAAATCTATGGGAGAACCTACAAAGATTATTCTGTCTTTTAAAAGACGTGAATAGATATCGTATGCTCTTTCAACTTTTCCATTCTGTTCAACTACGATGGGTACGTATGCCATAATTTCTCCCTGTTTATTTCTTGGTTGGCTTTTTTTCTTCTTTTGGTAAAGCTACAAATTTGGAACTTTTCTTGATCAATTCAATGATCTTATCTTCTTCAGCAGCGTAAGTGAAATCACTGCTTTCCAATTGTTTCTTATATACTTTCTTGTATTTATCAAGTTCCATGTCTACATTGGCAGCAGCTGTCTTAATGATATCTTCTTTCTCTTCATCAGTTATCTTGATCTTTTCCAGTTTCTTGATCTCTTCGATGAGATAATGTCCTTTCAGATTGAAATCAGCTACACTCATATACATTTGAGTCATTTGTGCAAGTTCCATTTTGTACTGCTCTGCATAAGGTTTTGCCATGTTTTCAGCAACTTGCATTACGATTGATTGAGGAATTTCGAATGGATTCTCATCTATCAATTTTGAAAGAACTGCTGTTTTCACGTTGTTCTTGTTGTCTTCTTCAATTTTCTTTTTGAGCTCTTCTTCAATTTTATTATTCAAGTCTTTCAGTGAATCATATTCAAGGTCTTTGGCAAACTCATCATTAATTTCAGGAACAACTTTTTGTTTAATAGCGTTGATCTTCACCAAGAAGTCTCTGTCTTTTATATTATTATCGATTTCATTATCAGTTGATTTCTGAGATTTTGTGAAAAGTTTGGTTTTAATTTCGTCATCAACTTTTGTACCTGTCAGTTTAGTGTTCAGTGTTTTAGCATATTGATTTTCACCAAGCACAAATTTCCTGTTAACTTCTTTAGTTACTTCATCGTTTTCACCCAGGAATTTTACGGTTGCATCAATGATACTTCCGGTTTCAGCAGTCTCAATTGGAGTCTCTGTAGCCATTTTATTGCGGTAATCATCTAGCGTTGCATCAACCATCTCTTTCTTAAATTTAACTGCTTCAAAGGGGATTTCGAGATTTTTGTATTTCTCTACTTTGATCTCCGGCATCACTTCATACTTGAATTTAACAACAAGATCTTCTCCCTTGTTCCATTCAAATTCAGCTGCTTCACCCTGGTTGATAGGATGAATATCTTCTGCATCAATTGCTTCTTTATAGTAATCACCAAGTTTTTGATTAAAGAATTCATCTTTGATCTGTGGTCCAAATGATTTTTCGACCATTGCAAGAGGTGCTTTACCCTTGCGGAAGCCGGGAATAGCTACGTATTTTTTAAATTGATTAACAGTTTTATTATAATCTGCAATTGCAGTTCCCGCTTCAATTGTAATTGTCAGCTCTCTCACGCATTGGCTGATCTCTTTGATTTTAGTTTTCAATACATCTCCTATTTTATATAAATAAATGGTGCGAAAGAGGGGACTCGAACCCCTAC
>CAZSOM010000166.1:0-4430 GCA_964608295.1 uncultured Candidatus Cloacimonadota bacterium | reverse complement strand
AAAAAATCATCAAGGTTGGAGCAGATGAAAATGAATAAAATGCCAAGAAAATTGACACTGTGATGAGTAGATATCCGCTATTCCTAACATTATTACTGTAGATAAATTTTAATATCAGAAATATTGTAATGATGCTGAAAGCAAGCAATGAAACATCAGGAATATTCTCGACATAAGACGTTACACTAAAAAAACTGAAGAGAGACTTAGAAAAATGATCTAGAGAAGAGGCAAGTATTGGAAACTCAACATGGAATTGAGTTATAAAATCAGATTTAGGTATTTGTACAAAAGAATAGAATAAACTGAATACTCCAACTTCAAAGATTACTAGTAAAAAATTAATAAATAATTTTTTGATTTTTCTTATATCAAATAATGAAAAAAGGTAGATATTTACAGGTAATAAGAATGATATTATGCGATGAATTTCTGAGTTAGAATAAACTCCCGGACTAAGAGAAGTATTTTCCAAAATGAAATAGCTGATAGTTAGGATTATAGTTAAGAAAATAAGTCCTAAATTATTAGATCTAATACCTAACATAGCAATAATGGAAAATAATATATAAGGGATCAAAGGAAAAATGACAATGAAAGCTGATAATTCATTATCAATATCAGCTTGGGTTATCATCCTATCCCATTGCCATCCAATGATAATTGATAACGCGATCAATAAGCCCGGAATTATCAGTGGATTAAACAACTTCTTTGCACTTTTATACAAGTTTTCTCCCTTGCAGAATGATATCTTTTTCTTTCTTAGATAATTTTGAATACACCAGATTATATGAAGCATCAATCATTTCTTTGATTATTTTATCTGAGAGGGTATTATCCATTATCACAGTATTCCAATGCCTTTTGTTCATATGGTGACCAGGAGAGATAGCCTGATAACTCTCTCGCAAACTCTCAGCAAGAAATGGATCACATTTCAAATTGATGCTTGTTGGATCTTTATCGATTGAAATTAAAATGAACAACTTACTTCCAACCTTTATTACCATTGTTACATCATCAAATGGAAATTCTGTATTAGTACCTTTCTTTTGCATACAGTATGATTGAAGCTCAACAACATTCATTTTAATATCTCTTTTTCTAAATATTTTAACAAAACCACTCGGGATATTATCCCAGAGATGATATATGATAAAGCAATTGCAGCGAAGATTCCAGTCAAGCCAAATAATTGAGAACCGAGTATTGCTAGCGGAATGCACAAAATGAACATTTGAATAATGGTAAGTCCGGCTGCTTGAAAAGGCTTATGCATAACATTTAGAGCTGTAGTACTAAGTATAAAGATTCCTTGCAGTGTGTAACTGAGAGGTACAATCATAAGATAAAGAGCAATCGTTGAAACAACTTGATTATCATCATTAAATAATCTCGCTATGATATTTCTAAATGTAACAAGAAAAATGAATAAAGCAATTTCCCAAAGAATAGTGAACCTGATACTTATTTTGATTGCAGTATGCACACGATTGTATTTCTTAGCACCAAGGTTTTGTCCTAAAAATGGACCAAAGACAGAAGCTAAAGAGTTTATAACTGCCAGAGAGAAGAACTCAATTCGAGAAGCAACACCAAAACCAGCAACTGCGGTAATACCATAAGTAGATACAATTCTTGTAATTATCCCTATCGTAATTGGAATTATAATTCTTCCTCCAGCTATTGGAACTCCAATAAATAAAACCTGTTTCCAGGAAGTTATAATTTCTGCAATTCTAGGAATTTCAAATTTTATCATCTTTTCACGAATAGCTAGTACCCACAATGCAACAGAGAAAGTTGTGAATCTACTGATTATAGTTGCGATAGCAGCACCTTTGATACCAAGTTCAGGAAAAGGACCAATACCAAAAATTAATAAGGGATCTAAAATTGTGTTTACACAGACGGCAATAAGCATAATAACACTTGGAGTTTTAGCATCACCGGTTGCTCGGATCGCATTATTCCCAACCATAGGCATTACAACAAACGGCATTCCTAAATACCAGATCTTCATATAAACCTTGATATAAGGCAATATCTTGGAAGTGGCACCTAAAGCTTTAAATAAAGGTTCTATTGTAAAATAACCTAAGGTAACAAATCCAATTACAATTAGAAAAGCAAGAAGTAAGCTATCTGTTGTAAGTCTTTGAACTTTGTGGTGATCACCTTCACCGATAGCGCGTGAAATCACAGCAGATGCACCAAAACCTAAACCTAAAGCAATACTTGAAACAACAAGGACTACGGGAAATGTAAAGCTAAGAGCGGCTAATTGATCAATTCCGAGTTTTCCCACAAAATAGGTATCAACTAAATTGAAGGCAACCATTCCCACCATACCTAGGGTCATGGCAATCGTCATCTTGGCTAGAGTTTTTCCTATTGGACCTTCAATTAGCCTTGCTGCAGATCTTTTATATTGCATGCAATTATATTGTTAAATTTCACCTTTCTCTTTCATTTTTTTAAATTGATCAGGATAGTACTTCTCCATACAGTCAGGACATATTCCATGGCTAAAATCAACATTGGAATGTTTGGAAATATATTGCTCAACATTACCCCAAAAACCAGAATCGTCACGAATTTTTTTACAATGTGAACAAATTGGGATCATACCTTCAAGTGTTTTTACATCATCGAGTGCCTTTTGCAGTTTCTGAATAAGTTTCTCTTTTTCTTCTTCAACCTGCTTTCTTACGCTTATGTCTTTATAAATAACGAACGATCCTTTTAATTTGCCGTTAATCATGATTGGTGCAGCAGATATGGAAACCGGAAGTAATTCACTGTATTTATTCATTCGCACAGTATCATAATATACATAACCAGATAGAGCATCAATATTGAGCTTTCCGGCTTCTTCACGATACTCAATGGGGATGATAAGGGTATTGATATCTTTATCTTTAATATATTTAAGTGAGAATCCGAATAGCTCTTCAAAACGAGGGTTTATATCTATCACTTTGAAATCTGCATCAAGGTAAACGCAGGGTTCAGGATTTCCTGTAAACATACTTTCAAACAGCACCTTTGCTTCTTTTACTTTCATTTCAGCCGCATGTTTATCCAGCGCAATCTCAATAGATGCATATAACTCATCTGCTTCAAAAGGCTTTAGAATATAACCATGTGGAGAAATCTTCTTAGCTGCAGAAATTGTGCTGGAATCTGCATAAGCAGTAAGAAAAATGATCGGAACATCATAATCTTTGAGAATAATCTCACCAGTTTCAATACCGTTAATATCACCCTCAATCATAATATCCATAAGTATTATGTCTGGTTGTAATTGTCGTACATTCTCAATTGCTTTATTACCTTGATTATATATCCCTACAATGTCGTAACCATATTGAACAAGCGTATGCTTGAGGTCTTCGGCTATCATCCTTTCATCTTCAACAATTAAAACTTTTGTCATAGTATTATTTCCTTATTTTTAGGTTTTGAATTGATTATAATAAGTCAAGTAAATATTAATTAATTATAATGTACTTTACAAATAATTGGCTACTTTAAAATTTACAAAAAAATTATTTTATTATAGGAGTATTAAAATGAAAAAGATTGGAATTAATTTCCCTGATAAACCGCGTTCAACGGCACTTCACAACGCTGAAGAATGGTATCAAAAATTATTATCTGAACATTTAAACAGACCTTATGAACCAATAAAAATTAGTAATTTTGGCGAATATAATATGGCTGTTAATTACTTAACTTCTGTTTTGGAAGAAGCAAAAGCTATTGAGAAAGTAGCTGTATTCAATATTGACCATATGGCTCAAATACAATTTTCAGGATCTGATGCTGCCGATCTTCTTGATCGTGTTCTGCCTACAGATGTAGAGAATATGAAGATAGGACAGTGTAAATATACGATTCTGCTAACTGAAAAAGGAACTGTTCTTGATGACTTGATAATAATGCGAGTGAAAGAAAATAACTTTATTCTGGTTATTAACGCAGGTCATGATATTACTGATGAATCAAAAGATAAAATTGCTGATGTAGATTTCATTTGTAATTATATGAAAGATGATAAAGATGTTCAGGTGAAAGATATTTCAGATGAGCTTGTTAAGATTGATATCCAGGGACCATTATCATATAAGCTTGTTACCAAACTTTATGGTGATCAAGTAGTAAAAAATAGAAATAAACCTGCTAAGAATATGAAGTTTTTCACATTCAATGAATTTGATTTTGAAGTACATCATTATTACATTAGTAGAACAGGTTATACTAACCGCTGGGGTTGGGAATTATATGTACCAGCAGCTGTTGCTGAAGATCAATTTAAACGTATTGCATTGGAAGCACTTGAACTTGGTGGACTTGTTGTTGGCCTTGGTGGAAGAGATGAGAATAGGATCTCAGCCGGGAATTTCGGTTTACCGTTGAATGGA
>CAZSOM010000165.1:0-4451 GCA_964608295.1 uncultured Candidatus Cloacimonadota bacterium | reverse complement strand
AGTTGATATCACTAATAATCCACATGATGATAGATTCGATATAACTTTGGATGAATTAACCGGGCAATCCTATTTTTGCGAAATTGTTGGTTATGATCTCAGACTTGATGGAGAACCCTATTTCTATCCACCGATTCCAGCAAGTGAAGAATTAGGTACTCTGCAAAGAGATGACGACGGTACAGAATGGCTTAGAGTTAATAGTAATTTCCCAATCTATCAAGCAACATTAGTAACTCTTACCAGTTATGGAGGATCACTTGAGGATATGTATGGCGAACACACTTTTGAAGTTAGAGCTTTTGACCTTCAGGGTGCAGTAGATTTGACACCTCATCAATTTACGTATACAATTGAACGACCAGTTCCCAAGGAAGAGAAAGCAGGTGTATTGATAATTGATGATGATATTGTATCAGATAATGAGTTCCCTGGAGGATATGTTGATACTTTATACACGTATATAATTTCAGATTATGTAACTGAACATAGTTATATCAACAGAGAAGAATTAAATGGTATGATAGAAGATAACTCAATGGGTGCACTTCATTATGACAAATCTATTATAGCCCCTTCTGATTTACAGCAATATAAAATAATAATTTATCACTCGGATAATGGTAAAAAAGAATTTGATTTTTGGAAAGAATTTGAAGCATTAAAAATATACTTGAATCAAGGCGGAAACTTAATTTTAAGTAGTGGAGCTACGCTTAAAACAGTACATTTCAAGTGCTCTGCACAGGCCTTTAATATTTTTGAAAACTATTTTGGTATTTCAATGAATGATGAAAATGCTATTGGCCAGGTTTCATCAGCTTATGATGTTAATCCTTTTTTTATCAATGCTTTAGCTGAAGGAAGCTTCAATGATATTGATTTACTATTACCAAATCACTTTAACAATGCAATCACGAGTCCATTTGCACCTTTTTTAAGCAGGAATGGACTTGGTCCTGTAGCGTATTTTAATGAAGGTTATGAGGCAGAAGTTATTTATAGATATGGCTGTAAACCTGTTGATGATCCCGGTCCACTTGAGATCAACCCTACTCAAGCGCAGTATGATCAATATAATGGATTACCTATAGCACTGAGAAAGATAACTGAAAATAATTCATGCTATATTTTTGGATACCCTCTAGCGTTTATGGAAAGAGATCAAGTTAAAATAATGATGACTCAAATATTAAATGAGTTGCCGTAAGTAATATAATTATATGTTATAAGTGATGCAGGAAATCTGCATCACTTTTTTTATTCCTGTAGTTACTTAGTAATGCGAATCATCCAATCTTTTCTCAACATTAAGCCAATATAGGTTTCTTCACTATTTATTTATGTTTCTTTTGTAATAGACTTGTTAGTATTTTTATTAAACATTTCACGTAATAATTGATACATTCAGAAATAATTATAATCAGATATATAGGGGCTACTACCTTTATCCACAGACATGATTCTAACTAATGATTTATTAACATGACACCATTGATATACATATCGGGAGTATTAATCTTTCGGTATGATTCTATTATTTTATGATTTCTATGAGTCTAGTATATTTACAAATAGTTAACAGTCATTCCAAACCTTGTTTAGGAATATCTTTATTTGAGATATAGAAAATCAATAATCTGAACTGTAGGGACGATTACCCATAATTGTTCAGAATGTTTCTATCAAATTCAATGCATAGATTAAGGTCTAATGGAAATTTGGGTTACTATTTTGCTAAAATTTCATCAATGATTCTTCTTTTTCTTCACTCACTAATACCTGCATGAACTCTTAATTTAGTTTTAAGGTAAGAAAAACTTCCTTCTAATGAATTAGTTGTATTTGGAATGCCCAGATCTGGATATTCCAAATAGGTGAAAAGATATGGCAAATTTGTTCTTAGACTGCGATAAGCACTTCGTAATCTTTTATGAATATAATGCCATTTATTATTCTCTTCATTATATATCTTTTCTGGAATAAAATTACTCCATCTCTGATGCCATATAGTTAATAGTTCTGTGAATTCAGCTTTTGATAATTTAGTTAGTTGATGAATTATATCTTTGAGTTATTTATCTGCTTCTAATTTTGGATTTTGAGTTATATACAGGATTACTATTGCAACTTGATGAAACTGACACATCTGCACCGGAATAGATCCAAATGCCTTAAACAAGACCTTCTTGCCATCACTTATTATCCCTAATATCTCGACTCCTTTAACCTGCTAATTCCTAATTCTATCTTTCTATCCATTGATCGTTTCATGATTAACATATTCCCAATGTAAGTTCTGATGCTTTCCATGATCTCGAAAAACCATTACTCCAAAGCCCCATCTGAAATAATAAGTATCAATTATTAAAATACATTTACTTGGAACAATTTCTCGATGATCCAGAGAATAAGTATCGAGATATCTCCGTAAGGTTTTGTTTGAAATTCTGTATCTATTACTTAGATATTTTAGGGTTTGTTTTTCATGAATGTATTGATGCCACAAAATGGATTTATTGATAATATATTTGCTTTTAGTTAATTGAAAAACATGTCCATATTTTTTACATTTATATCTCTGTTTTTATTCTTTTTACCATTTTTTTACTAGCTTTGACTTACATCGTGAACAGCATTTGTGAGACATTTTTTCACTCCTTTTGTTAGAAAGTAGATTTAAATAATTCACTTTAAATTAGTTAAATGCTATTTTAGCAACCTTTTTTTCCTTTAAGCCTAGATTTATAATTTGTTATTCAGTAAGTATCAGTTATCGGCTAATTTGATGACTTGGCTTTGTGAAGTTGGATGTTAGTATGTATAAAATTTGATAAGTTTAACTTATAGTGTAAAAAAAGCCCCGGAAAACCGGGGCTAATAGTATATGAATAATTATTACTTCATAAGAATCATTTTCTTGGTGGAAGAGTAATTAGCTGATTTCATTTTATAGAAATAGATACCACTTGATACTTTCTGATTACTATCATTAGTACCTTCCCAAATAAGAGTATGATCACCAACTACCATATGCTCGTTAATAAGAGTTTTAACTTTTTGACCTTTTACGTTAAATACTTCAATAGATACATCACCCGCTTCAATCATGTTGAAAGCAATTGTTGTTGTTGGGTTAAATGGATTTGGATAGTTCTGAGAAAGAAGATCAGCATTAGGTGTTACTGTTACATCATCGAAAGAACTATTGCCACTAAAGTCAATATCAATTGCAGCATAACGAAGAGCACTATTTGTAAAACCACCACCTGCAGTTGTTGAACCAGCAGCTGAACCATAATCATCATCATCCATAAATACGAAATTAAGTTTTGCATGCCTGTTGCCAGGTACATTACTGAGTATTTCAAGTTCATCACCAAGTGAAATACTCACAGGAAGCATTCCATCAAGTTCCGGAGCAAAATTTCCATCATAATGATTTACAGGATCTACAACATTATCAAGTGGATTTGCATTGATGTATCTGATATCCGACCAGGTTTCACCACCATCATCAGAAATAACTAAAGCGATTTCAGGTTGTTTTAACCAGCCATCGTATCCTTCTACTTCTAAAAATGCATTAAAATGTTTTGCCCCATCGTACCAGACACAAACTGCCCAATTCCCATTAGATACCATCTTAACATTTGCCTCATGAAAGAAAGAATCACTATACCCTGCTGCAGTATTGGTACTAAAAAACCAGCTGGGAAAACTCGTTGGAACCACAGGACTACCATCATCCCAATATTCATCTACTTCATCATCATCATTAAGGTCCCAAGACACTGCCAGATGATCATCTGCAGGATCAGTATCCTGAATATCTAATTCATAGAAACTGAAATCATGTGTTATTGTATCAAAAGTGAAAATCTTTGGATAGATATAAGCAGGATAATGATATCCAGTATCCAAATTATTTTGTGAGTTATATTCTACACCGCACATCCACTGGACTTTTGTATTGTCATCGATAAATATGCCATTATAATGATTTAGCATACCTGAAGGAACTATAAACATCTCAGATGGAATTGTTTGTTCATCATCATCATACCAAACTACACTATCACAAGTTGACCATTCCGGATTTATCATTGGCTGTTTAAGTTGTTGCGTATATTTTGTGAATGTATCTCCGTAATCATCGCTATACATAGCCATAAGGGAATCAGCATAAGCACCGAAGAAAACAACTTGTCCATCTACTTCACTTACAATTATATCCTTAATTACACGATCAATATCATTATAGTGCGCATCATCCATCCATGGAAATGATTTGATAGTCCAATCAAGGTCTGATGTGTATAACAAATCTTCATCATCAAAATCTGCATACATGTAAAGACTGTTATAGTTGGCAACTGGTGTTGCGGCTGTATTGGATGTGGAGTTATTGCCATAAGCATGAACTCTTCTGTGTCCTGCTTCCGGAGACG